>JAYWCQ010000224.1:0-8347 GCA_043780435.1 Polaromonas sp. | reverse complement strand
GCGCCATCAAAGCGGCAAATTGGTCGCGGGTGATTTGGCCGTTGTTCACGCCTTCAACCACTTTGTCGAGTTGCGCATCTTGGCGGTCGTTGATGGCGGTTGCAGCAGCACGGTTGTTTTCAACCACCAATTGGCGTTGGCGCTCGCGCTCTAAAAACGCGGCTTCGCGGGCTTGGAAAGCGCGTTCGCGCTCTAAAAAGTAGCTCTCACGCTCTTGAAAGCGTTCTTGAAAACGGTCTTGGTATTGACGATCACGGTCACGCTCCCAACCATTGTCTGCTCGGCCGCCTTGCACAGGTGCAGCTTGTGCTGGCGGTGCAACTACGATAGGCGCAACGCGCACGGGCGCAACTTGTGTCGGTGCGGGTGGAATGACCACACCTGGGCCGGTGATGATCAAACTCCAATCAGGACCAGCCGCTTGGGCTGCCATGCCAGCTGTTGCCAAGAGAGCAGCGCTGGCAATTTTTAACAAGGTGAGTTTTTTCAAGTTCGTACTCCAAAAGGTTGTTCAAAAAATTGAAAGCGATATTTTAAAATGCTAAAAATATTCGCTTGCCGTACTTTAACGCGCCTGCCCCTTAGGCCGTGGACGTGTCCCGGCTGCAACCATCAATTCCAACGGCATTTCTTTGCGAATAATGCCAAATTTTTCACTGCTTCCGGGTTTGATGCTTGACACTTGTGTCAATAATTCCGAAACGTTACGAATCGGTTTTCCGGCAATGCTCACAATGACATCCCCAGGAACAATGCCCGCTTTGGCTGCTGGCGCACCCTGCAAAACGCCGGTGATGATGACACCTTGTAAAGAATCACCGGATTTCGTTAAATTTTTGATTCCAAAAGTAACGGCAAGCTCTGGCGACAAATCTTGCGGCTCAACACCGATCCAACCACGCGTCACCACGCCGTCTTTCACAATGCCTTCCATAACTTGTTTGGCGGTCGAAACCGGAATCGCAAAGCCAATACCCAAGCTGCCACCAGAGCGCGAATAAATCGCGGTGTTGATGCCTTGCAAATTGCCATTCACATCAACCAGCGCACCACCCGAATTACCGGGGTTGATGGCGGCATCGGTTTGGATGAAGTTCTCAAATGTGTTGATGCCCAGCTGATTGCGCCCGAGTGCGCTCACAATGCCGCTGGTCACCGTTTGCCCCACGCCAAACGGGTTGCCAATGGCTAGAACTTGGTCGCCCACTTGCAGCGCGTCAGAGTTGCCCAGCACAATCGCTGGCAATTTGTCTAGCGTGATTTTGAGGATGGCGAGGTCAGAATCTGGGTCCGTTCCCATCACTTTGGCAATGGCACGGCGGCCGTCGTTCAAGATCACTTCAATCTCGTCCGCGCCTTCCACCACGTGGTTGTTGGTCAAAATGATACCGTCTGTGCTGACAATCACGCCGCTGCCCAAGCCCGCTTGCTGTGGCTCAGAGCCTTGGCCGCCGCCCTGGCCGCCATTTTGACCACGCTCGCCAAAGAAAAACTTGAACCACGGGTCGTCCATTTGTGGATTTTTAACCGCGTTTTTGCTGATATTCAGGCTAACCACTGCTGCAGACGCTTTTTGCGCCGCTGCGCGAAAGCTGCCTACGGGCACAGAACCGGCAATGGGCGCTGGCGCTTCGGTCACGGAAATGCCCGCGACCTGCGCCTTAGAGCTGCCCAACCAACCCACGGAATTGCCCAGCCAAGCTGGTTTCAGCGTGGTGACGATGAAAAGCGCCGCGAGTAAAACGGTCACTGTTTGAGAGAAAAAGAGCCAAAATCGTTTCATAGTTACATTGTCCATCCAAAAGTGGAAGAAATCAGCTCGGAACAGCTTGAATCACCCATTGAATTAGTAAAGTGGGGGCACAATGGTGAAAATCAAAGCAAGCTTTCTAATATCTCTACCAACGTTTCAAGCCCCATGACTGACCGACAAGCCATAGCTAGACAAGAGCTACTTTCCGCCTTCAACAGCCTGCTCCAGCCCGAACGCTTCACAGACTACGGCCCCAACGGCCTGCAGGTTGAGGGCAAAGCGCAGATTCGCAAAATCGTCTCCGGCGTCACCGCCAGCCGCGCTTTGATAGAAGCCGCTATTTTTGCCAAAGCCGACGCCATCTTCGTCCACCACGGCCTGTTTTGGCGCGGACAGACGGGGGTCGTGACGGGTTGGATGAAAGAACGCCTGAAACTGCTGCTCGCCCACGACATCAACCTTTTCGCCTACCACTTGCCGCTAGACGCGCACCCAGAGTTGGGTAACAACGCCCAATTGGGGCAAAAACTCGGCCTTATCACCCCAAAAGCAGTTGAAAGAGGAGAAATCCAGCATTTTGGCGATCAATCACTGGGTTGGATGGCCAATGTTGCGCAAACTTCGCAAAATCAGCCTTATTTGCCAGAAAACCTGAAAAAACACCTAGAAAAAAAACTAAAAAGGCCTGTGGTCGGCGTATTTATTGATAAATGTGCTATTAAAAACATAGCGTGGTGTACTGGTGGTGCGCAAAGCTATTTTGAAGCCGCCATCGCCGCAGGAGCAGACGCTTTTATTACCGGTGAAATGTCCGAACCCCAAGCCCACCTCGCCCGCGAGTGTGGCGTCGCCTACTTTGCCTGCGGTCACCATGCGACAGAACGGTATGGTGCGCCGGCGGTGGCGGCGTTTGTTACTGAAAAATTAAGCATTGAGCATCAATTTATCGAGATTGATAACCCCGCATGAGCCATTTACCCAGCGCCCCTATCGCCCCCATTGCCATCACCATGGGAGATCCTGCGGGAATCGGCCCTGAAATCATCGTCAAAGCGTTAACACAAGAGCCGGAGCTGACAAAAAACTGTTTCGTCGTGGGTGATTTGGCTGCGCTGCAACGGGCGGCTGGGTTTGTAAATTCTGCTATCAAAATTGAAGCGATTTTGGAGAGTGAAATTGACATTCAGTCGGCGTATCATATGCTTAGAGTGCTACAAATAAAAGAGCAAAAAGAGGGTGAAAAAGTAGATATTCCTGAATATTTTGAAATAGGCAAAATAAGCGCCAAAGCGGGCAAAACGGCGGCTGATGCTGTGGTTTGGGCGGTGCGGGCGGCTTTGAAGGGGCAGATTTCGGCAATCGTCACCGCGCCGCTGCACAAAGAGGCGTTGGCGTTGGCGGGGGTGAAGTTTCCGGGACATACCGAGCTGCTGCAGGCTGAGGCTGCTGCGTTTTTAGGCAAATCCATCCAAGATGTGCCTGTGCGGATGATGTTGGCGAATGAGGAGTTGCGCACCGTTTTGGTGAGCATCCATATGTCGCTGCGGGACGCGATTAAGGCGGTTTCTTACGATAACGTGATTGAAACTATTCGCATAACCCGTGATTTTTTGCACAGAACGATGGGGGGGGCTGTCGTGGAATTCCCACAGAATTTACAGCCATCAGGTCAGCAAAAGCCCAGACAGCGCATCGCCGTGGCCGGTTTGAACCCGCATGCGGGTGAGGGCGGTTTGTTTGGGCGTGAGGAGATTGACATCATTTCTCCAGCTGTTGCAGCGGCTCAAAAAGAAGGCATCGATGTGGTGGGGCCGTTTGCGCCAGACACGATTTTTATGCGAGCGCGGGACAAAATAGTGAATGATGCCAATGGCTTAGCTCAAAAGCAGTTAGGCGAATTTGACGCTGTGATTGCGATGTACCACGACCAAGGGCTGATTCCAGTGAAGTATTTGGGTATGGAGCAGGGGGTGAACGTGACGCTGGGGCTGCCGCTGGTGCGCACCAGTCCGGACCACGGCACAGCGTTTGACATCGCGGGGCAGGGCGTTGCGGACGCTTCTAGCTTGATTGCGGCTATCAAGATGGCGAAAAAGCTGGTGAAGCGTTAAATCCCGCTTTAAAAGCTCAATTATTTAGCCAAGCTGTCGCGGATTTGGCGAAGCAAAATGACGTTTTCTGGCGTTGCTGGTGCAGCCGCTGCTGGTTCGGCTCTTTTCATCTTGTTCATTTGCTTGATCATCAAGAAGATGACGAAAGCCAAAATTGCAAAATTCACCACAATGGTGAGGAAGTTCCCGTAGGCGAATAAGTTGGCGCCGGCCGCTTTGAGCGAGGCGTAACTTGCAACCCCTTCGACCGCTTTGACGGGTGGCGCGAGCATGACGTACATTTCTGTGAAGTTTGTACCGCCAAAAAATTTGCCCATGATAGGCATGATCAAGTCGCCCACAAACGAATCTACAATTTTGCCGAACGCTCCGCCGATAATCACACCGACTGCCAAGTCCATCACATTGCCTTTGAGAGCAAACTCTTTAAACTCAGACATCATGCTCATAATTTGTCTCCTTAATAGTTGTTAAAAAGCTAACGGCGCGATTATGACCTTTGTAAGTTGTCTGTCAACTTGGCTTTTTTGCGTAGGACTAGGTGCCTAGAAGTCTAGAAAAGTGCTATAAAAATGCTGTTGAAGGGTGCTTTTGGGTAGGCTTTTGGTTGATTTTTCTTTGAGCGGTCAGCTACAATACGAAGTTAACCCTGATTCGCACCCCATTTCGTTAAATTTCACAAAAGAATGCACCTATGAGCGCAAGCGTCGATACCAGTAAAAGAACATGGCTAATAGCCTCCAGCTGCGCAGGCGCAGTGGGGGCAGGCTTTGTAGCCGTCCCTTTCGTCAGCAGCTTTTCCCCGTCTGAGCGTGCCAAAGCGGCCGGCGCAGCGGTTGAAGTTGATATTTCCGCCATGAAACCCGGTGAAAAGTTAACTGTGGAATGGCGCGGGAAGCCAGTTTGGATCGTCAAACGCACGCCTGAACAATTGGCCGCGCTTAAAGGTATAGACGGACAGTTGGCAGATCCAAAATCAGAACGTAAACCAGAAGAGTTGACACCAGCGTATGCTCAAAACGAAGCACGCTCTATCAAGCCCGAAATCTTCGTTGCTGTCGGCATCTGCTCGCATCTGGGCTGCTCACCGTCAGACAAGTTCACGCCAGGCGCACAACCTTCCTTGCCAGACGACTGGACAGGCGGCTTTTTGTGCCCTTGCCACGGTTCAACGTTTGACATGGCTGGACGCGTTTACAAAAACAAACCTGCGCCTGATAACCTACAAATTCCACCGCACATGTTCTTGTCTGACACTCGCCTGATCATTGGTGAAGATAAAAAAGCTTAAGGTAACAAGTCATGGCCGTTTATAAAGAAATTTCCCCCAATGCGCCTGCTGGCGAAAAGTTGCTGAACTGGGTTGACAACCGTTTCCCAGCCAGCAAGCTCTACAAAGAGCATTTGAGCGAGTATTACGCTCCTAAAAACTTCAATTTCTGGTACATTTTTGGCTCCCTGGCGCTCTTGGTGCTGGTGATTCAAATCGTCACGGGCATCTTTTTGGTGATGCATTACAAGCCAGATGCTGCTTTGGCGTTTGCTTCCGTTGAATACATCATGCGCGATGTGCCGTGGGGCTGGTTGGTGCGTTACATGCATTCCACGGGCGCGTCGATGTTCTTTGTTGTGGTGTATTTGCACATGTTCCGTGGTTTGATCTACGGCAGCTACCGTAAGCCGCGCGAATTGGTCTGGATTTTCGGTTGCGCGATTTTCTTGTGCTTGATGGCCGAGGCTTTCATGGGTTATTTGCTCCCTTGGGGTCAAATGAGCTACTGGGGTGCACAAGTCATTGTTAACTTGTTTGCCGCTATTCCCTTCGTCGGCCCCGATTTGGCTTTGCTGATTCGTGGCGACTATGTGGTGGGTGATGCGACGCTGAACCGCTTCTTCAGCTTCCACGTTATCGCTGTGCCATTGGTTTTGCTCGGCTTGGTGGCTGCGCACATCATTGCCTTGCATGAAGTGGGCTCTAACAACCCAGATGGCGTTGAAATCAAAGGCCCGAATGCGCTGAAAGACAAAGATGGTCACCCCGTGGACGGCATTCCTTTCCACCCTTATTACACCGTGCACGACATTTTTGCGGTCAGCATGTTCTTGATGGTGTTCACTGCCATCATCTTCTTCGCGCCTGAGTTTGGTGGTTACTTCTTGGAGTACAACAACTTCATCCCAGCTGATCCGTTGAAGACGCCTGCACACATTGCACCGGTTTGGTATTTCACACCGTATTACTCTATGCTGCGTGCCATCACATCGCAAATGATGTATGCCTTGATTGCTTGCGTTTTGGGAGCTGCTGCGTTTGCTGCGTTTAAGTCAAAACTGCCTACGCTGTTCAAAGGCGCGGCGATTGTTGCAGCCGTTGGTATCAGTGCCATGATGTTGGCAATTGACGCGAAGTTCTGGGGCGTGCTAGTGATGGGCGGCGCTGTCATCATCTTGTTCTTCTTGCCTTGGCTGGACAACAGCCCAGTGAAGTCGATTCGCTACCGTCCAGATTGGCACAAATACATGTATGGTATTTTCGTGATCAACTTCTTGGTTTTGGGTTACTTGGGTGTGCAGCCACCATCAGCCATTGGCGAGCGTGTGTCACAAGTCGGTACTTTGTTTTATTTTGGCTTCTTTTTGTTGATGCCTTGGTGGAGCAAGTTGGGCGAGCCTAAAGCTGTGCCTGATCGCATTACATTTGCTGCGCATTGATCAGAAGGAGAACCATAAAAATGAAAAAACTACTCCTTAGCCTGGTTTTGTCTTTGGGTTTTGTTGCCCCTGTTCTAGCCAACACTGGTGGACTTGCCTGGGACAAGGCTCCCAATAAAATTAACGATATGGCTTCATTACAAAATGGTGCCAAGTTGTTTGTCAACTATTGTTTGAACTGCCACTCTGCAGCTTACATGCGCTACAACCGTTTGAAAGACATTGGTTTGACGGAGGCGCAAATCAAAGAAAACTTGCTGTTTGCGACTGACAAAGTGGGTGAAACCATGAAGGCCGCCATCGACCCCAAGCAAGCCAAAGACTGGTTAGGTGCAAACCCACCAGATTTGACCGTGATTGCCCGTTCACGCGCAGGCAGTGGTGGCACAGGTGCTGATTATTTGTACACGTACTTACGCACTTATTACCGTGACGAAACTAAGGCAACAGGTTGGAATAATCTGGCTTTACCTAACGTTGCCATGCCACATGTGTTATGGGAGCTGCAAGGCGAGCGCAAACCACTTTTCAATGAAGTTGAAGAGCATGGTCATAAAGTGCAAGTCTTTTCTGGCAAATGGGAGCAGGTCAAACCTGGTTCAATGACGCCGCTGCAATATGATGAAGCCATTGGCGATTTGGTGGGTTATATGCAGTGGATGGCAGAGCCAGCACAAGCCAGCCGCGTACGCGTTGGCGTGTGGGTATTGTTGTTCTTGTTGATGTTCTCCGTGATTGCATGGCGTTTGAATGCGTCTTACTGGAAAGATGTTAAATAAGCAGTTCGATTACTGGTTATATTTTCTTGATCCAGCTGAGGCTTTTGTCTGAGTTGGGTTGCCGGAGTGGGGCGGCCTTCTAAGGTTCCCACTCTTTTTGATTTTTAGGAGTCTTCACCATGATGGTGCTTTATTCGGGAACCACGTGTCCCTTCTCTCATCGTAGCCGTTTCGTATTGTTCGAAAAAGGTATGGATTTTGAAATCCGTGACGTTGATTTGTACAACAAATCGGAAGACATCAGTTTGATGAATCCTTACGGACAAGTACCTATTTTGGTGGAACGCGATTTGATTTTGTACGAATCAAACATCATCAATGAGTACATTGATGAACGTTTCCCGCATCCGCAGTTGATGCCTGGCGACCCAGTTGACCGTGCGCGTGTGCGTTTGTTCTTGCTCAATTTTGAGAAAGAATTGTTTGTGCATGTCAGCACTTTAGAAAACCGTGCGAACAAAGGCAATGACAAATTGCTGGAAAAAGCGCGTTCGTATATTCGTGATCGTTTGACGCAACTCGCACCTGTTTTTATGAAAAACAAGTACATGTTGGGTGACAATTTCTCGATGCTTGACGTCGCTATTGCGCCACTGTTATGGCGCTTAGATTTTTACGGTATTGAGCTCACCAAAAACGCTGCGCCTTTGCTTAAATATGCAGAGCGTATTTTCTCTCGCCCAGCCTATATTGAAGCGTTGACGCCATCTGAGAAGGTGATGCGCAAGTAATTTGCTTGGCAAAAATGAGAGTGCATTGTGATCAATTCGACTGAATCTACATCGACGCGTCCTTACCTCATTCGAGCATTGCACGAATGGTGTGTTGACAATGGATTCACGCCGCTCATCACGGTGCAGGTTGATGCCAATACGCAGGTTCCTAAAGAGCATGTCAAAGACAAAGAGATCGTTTTAAATCTCAGCTTTGATGCCACAAGCGGTTTGAAATTGGGTAATGACTACATTGAATTTAAGGCTCGATTTTCAGGC
>JAYWCQ010000223.1:0-13919 GCA_043780435.1 Polaromonas sp. | reverse complement strand
TCGCCCGTCTTGAGGGTTTGACCGTTCACTTTCAGCTCGCCACGCACCAAGTGCACATAGCTCTTGTGACCCTTGGCCAAACCTAGACTGGCGGATTCGCCAGCATTGAACAAACCGGCGTAGATGGATGCATCCGCATGAATCGTCACCGAGCCATCTGCGCCGTCGGGGGAGGCAACCAGTGTCAGCTTGCCTTGTTTATTTGCCGCTGCAAAGGTTTTTTGTTCGTAACCGGGGGGAATGCCTTTGGCATTGGGCTCAATCCAGATTTGCAAAAAATGCGTTTCTTCATTGGGTGCGTGGTTGAATTCACTGTGCTGCACGCCGGTGCCGGCACTCATGCGCTGCACATCACCCGGCGGGATGGACTCAATATTGCCCAAGGTGTCTTTGTGGCCAATCGAGCCACTGAGCACATAGCTGATGATCTCCATGTCTCTGTGCCCGTGCGTACCAAAACCGGTGCCTGGGGCGATGCGGTCTTCGTTGATGACGCGCAGGTTGGCAAAACCCATGTGTTCGGGGTCGTGGTAACCGGCGAATGAGAATGAGTGGAAGCTTTTGAGCCAACCGTGGTCAGCGTAGCCGCGTTCTTGGGATTTACGTAATGTGATCATGTAGTGAATGTACGCCTGAATACCCATCTTGCAATGCAATGGTTTTGATGGCATTATTCAAATTATTTCAATGAATACCACGCCATGAATCAAAACCCCAGAGATGTGAACCCCAGAGACGTTTTGACGCCCGATGCCTTAGAAATGCTGCAACGTATCGCCCAAAGCGGCAGTTTTGCAGCGGCGGCGCGTGAGCAGGGCTTGGTGCCTAGCGCGCTCACCTACCGCGTGCGGCAGATTGAAGACGCGCTGGACGTATTGCTGTTTGACCGCAGCTCGCGCAATGCCAAGCTCACACCGGCGGGTGACGAATTGCTGCGCGAAGGCACGCGGCTGCTACAAGACATAGATGCGATTGCCCACCGCGTCAAACGCGTGGCGACGGGCTGGGAGCCACAGTTCACAATCGCAGTGGACAGCATCATTTCAAAATCAACCGTGATGGAATTGTGTGAAGCTTTTTTTGCACAATTCAAAGACGGACCACCGCCGACCCGACTCAAAATCCGCGACGAAACGCTATCTGGCACACTGGGGGCACTGGTGTCGGGTCAAGCCGACTTGGCACTTGGTGTGAGCATGGATGGTGCAACGCATGCAGGCATCATGGGCAAGCCGCTGGGTACTTTTCATTTTGTCTATGCGGTGGCTCCGCATCACCCCTTGGCCGAAGCGCAAGAACCATTGAATGACGCCACACTTCAACAGCACCGCGCCGTGGCGGTGGCAGATTCGATTCAACGCGGTACGGGTTTGACATTTGGTTTGCTTGGCGGGCAAGATGTGTTTACCGTACCCACGATGGACGCCAAATTAGATGCGCAACTGCGCGGTTTAGGTGCTGGTTTTTTACCCGAGAGCATGGCGCGACCGTATATTGAGACAGGTCGTTTGGTGCAAAAAAAAGTAACGCGCGCAGAACGCGTGGTGCATGTTGGCTATGCCTGGCGCAGTGGTAGCACGGCAGGACAAGGTCGCGCTTTGCAGTGGTGGCTGGCGCAGCTGGAGAGCGCTACAACAAGTGCAGCACTATTGCATCAGCATTAAATCCAAATCAACTGTTAAAAGTGCGAATTTAGAGGCATACTGTAGACACCAATACCACAACGAGGAGACAGATTGATGAAACGCAAACGACCCCGTCCCAAACATTTTGCCGTCATTGGTGCTGGTATTGCCGGTATCGCATGTGCGCGCACCTTGGTGCAAGCCGGTCACCAAGTTACCGTTTTTGAGAAAAGCCATACCGCTGGCGGTCGCATGAGCACGCGCAGCAGTGATTTTGGCAACTTCGACCATGGCGCACAGTATTTCACTGTTCGAGATGAGCGCTTTGCAAAAGCCCTCACCACGGCGCCCGGCCTGTACAAACCTTGGAGTGCCAACGCCGTGCGTGTGCTTGATGAGCACGGCCGCGTGGCAGCAGCGGCCCTACCGTCCAAAGAGTCACATTTTGTTGCCGTACCAGGCATGAACGCCTTGGTGCAACATTGGGCAAAACCGATTCAAACCAGGCTAGAACTTTCGACCAAAGTCACGAAAATTGAGCGCGACACCATGGATGCGCAACTGTGGCAACTGCGCACCAGTGGTGAGGATGATTCAGAACATGTTTACTCCGGTTTTGATGCGGTTTTGATCGCCATACCGAGCGAGCAAGCGCACAGTTTGCTACAAACCTCCAAGCAAGGCGCTGAGTTGATTAAATCTGTCCGCAAAGTTAGCGTTGCACCCTGCTGGACGCTGATGATCGCCTTTGCCAACGCCGTGCAACCGACCATGGCGCATCTAGGGCCGCAGTGGAATGCGGCGCGCAGCACGCACCACCGGATATCGTGGCTGGCGCGCGAATCCAGCAAACCCGGCCGTGGCTCGGTCGAGCGTTGGACGGTGCAAGCCAGCCCCGCCTGGTCAGCAGAGCATTTGGAAGACGCCGCGCCGCGCATTCAAGCCAAGTTGCTCAAGGCCTTTTCTGAAGTCACTGGTATCCGTGCAGAACCCACGCATGCGGACGTGCACCGCTGGCGTTACGCGCAAACAACGCTGCCCTTGGGTACATCACATTTGTGGGATGCCAAATCAGGCATCGGCGTTTGCGGCGATTGGTGCCTCGGCCATCGGGTAGAAGATGGTTTTGTGTCAGGCTTGGAGCTGGCACTGACCGTGATTTAAAGTGTACCGGGGAAGATTCGCCCCCTCCCCCACGGGCCCGCTGCATGCGGGCTCGCTCGTTGCGGCATTAGCCAGCTACCTTGACGCCAAAGCCCACGACGGCCAGTGGCTGGTTCGCATGGAAGATGTGGATACACCGCGCTGCATTGAGGGCATGGACCAAACCATTTTGCAGCAACTGGCAGAATTAGGCTTGGTCCCAGACGAACCGCCCGTCTACCAATCACAACGCGGCGCTTTGTACCAAGCGGCATTGGACAAACTCATCGCCGAGAACAAAGTTTTCCCCTGCAGCTGCTCGCGCAAAGATGTGGCGGCAGCTATTGCAGAAGCTAATCCGTTAGCCAAGACACGACACGGTGAACTCGTTTACCCAGGCACTTGCAGACGCGGCATGACGCATCCCTTAGCGCCATCAGCCCAACCCGCTTGGCGGTTCATCACCAGCGGTGAAGTGAAGGCGCAGATCGGCGATTTTGTCCTCAAGCGCGCCGATGGCTGCTTCACCTACCAGCTGGCCGTAGTGGTGGACGATGCGTTGCAAGGCATCACCCACGTGGTGCGTGGTACAGATTTATTGGACAACACACCGCGCCAAATCGCGTTGCAACAGGCACTGGGCTACCCCACGCCGCAATACCGGCATACGCCGCTGGTCTTGGCAACCGATGGGGAGAAGCTCTCCAAGCAGAACGGTGCCGCGGCTTTGGATACCTCAAATCCCTTAAAAACGCTGAATGCAGCGGCTAAGTTGCTGAATTTAACGGCGCAAGCAGACCGGTTTGACGATGCGCTGCAGGTTTGGACCGCGCAATGGCGCAGTCTTTACAATATCACCCGTGAATAACACTAATTTAACTCCCCCAGATGCGTCCTCTGCCGATGCGCCGACAAAATTTTCCGCTGAGCCGCCTCAAGGGAAATTAGCCCCCTCGGGGGGCAGCGCAGGACGCGAAGCGCCAAGCGTGGGGGCACCCTACCTCAAAACCATCAAATCCTTCGTGCGCCGCGCTGGCCGCATCACCACGGGGCAATCCAAAGCATTTAAAGATTTAGGTGAGCAGTTTTTACTGACCTATCAGCCCGATACGAATTTGATAAATACTATAAATTTAATAGCACCTCAGGCAACAAATACGCCGGCCATAGCCGAAAATAACACTAAAAAAGCCTCTTTTACGTCAAATCCATCAAATCCGGTCGAAAATCCTGTTGTTTTTGAGATCGGTTTCGGTATGGGCGAGGCCACCGCGCATATCGCCGCTTTGCTGCCTGAAACCCGGTTTATAGCCTGCGAAGTGCACCAGCCAGGCGTGGGCGCTCTGCTCAAACGCATTGGGGAAAGCCTAGAAACGGAGCACCCGATCGACAATATCCGCATCATCTCCCACGACGCGGTAGAGGTGATCGACCACATGCTGCCACTAGCCAGTTTGGATGGCGTGCACATCTTTTTCCCCGACCCGTGGCATAAAAAACGGCACAATAAGCGCCGGTTGATCCAAGCGCCGATGATCGCCAAGCTGGCGGCGCGCTTGAAAGTAGGCGCTTACATCCACTGCGCCACCGATTGGCAAGCGTATGCCGAGCAGATTTTGGAAGTGCTGAGCGCTGAGCCGCTGCTCAAAAACCGTGCCGATCCGGTCAAAGACGCTGAATTAGCAGGCTACAGCCCGAAACCGCACTACCGACCGCTGACCAAGTTTGAAAACCGTGGCATCAAGCTGGGACACGGTGTATGGGATGTTGTTTTTGAACGCGTCTGAAACCTTACAAATTTCCGTTCGGGCTGAGGTATCGAAGCCTACTAAACCCTTCGATACCTCAGGGCGAACGGGTGGAAGGCGAACGAATGAGTGAATTTAACCTCATCTACGAGGACAGCGCCCTTCTGGTGTTCAACAAACCCAGCGGTTTGCTGTCCGTCCCCGGCAAAGGCCCAGAAAAAGCCGATTGCCTGCGCACCCGTGTGCAGCAGGTTTACCCCGAAGCTTTAACAGTGCATCGATTGGACATGTCCACTTCGGGCATTTTGCTGATGGCGCGAAGTGCGGAGCTGCATCGCCACTTGAGCATCGCGTTTGCGAACCGAGAGGTTGAAAAGCGTTATGTCGCGGTGGTGGATGGCCAAGTTGCTGGCAATGCACCTGACAGCCCCGACTACGCTTGGCAGTTGATTGACAAACCGATTGCGACCGATTGGATCAACCGCCCCCTGCAAAAAATCGACGCCCTCAAAGGCAAAGCCAGCCAAACGCGGTACAAGGTCATGTCTTACGACGAAACTGCGGACACGACGCGACTAGAACTTGCGCCCGTCACGGGTAGAACGCACCAGCTGCGCGTACATCTGCAATCGATGGGTCATTCAATTTTGGGCGACCATTTATACGCATCACCTGAGGTGCAAGCCAAGTCTGCGCGATTGTTGCTGCATGCCAGTGAATTGCATCTGGCGCATCCTGTCACGGGCAAACCCTTGGCGTTTCATTGCGACTGCCCTTTCTAGTCCGCTGTAGTCGGTTTTAAGCTGACAGAACTTATACTGACAACACGGGTCAAATTTTCCACGCAGGAGGACTGGTTATGTCACAACTGAGGTCTAGCAACACCCCACAGCGGAAGCTACAACGCCGCACGGTCTCTGCGGCTGCGCTAATCGCCATGCCCGCACTTTGGTTGGGCGTACGCGCCCAACCCGCCCAAAAGCGCCGAGCGACGCCCGCACAAACCGAAGGGCCTTATTACCCCGTCACTTTCCCCAAAGATGTTGACTACGATTTGCTGCGCAATGGCGCGTTGAATTACACACAAGGTAAAAGCGCTTGGGTGGTAGGCAGCGTGGTGGATTTAGAGGGTCAAGCCGTGCGGGGAGCGCAGGTTGAAATTTGGCAATGCGACCACAAAGGGCATTACCACCACCCAGGTGACGGCGGGCGCGCTGATGCTGCGTTTCAAGGCTTTGGTCGTGTGCTGGTGGGTGCGGATGGCCAATACCGCTTTCGCACCATTCAACCCGTCGCTTATGGGGGGCGTACACCGCACATCCATGTCAAGGTCAAACTGGGTTCGCGCGAACTGTTGACGACTCAATTGTATGTCGCAGGCGACCCACTCAATGAACGAGATTTTCTATGGCGCGGCCTGCGTGACAATACAGATCGGGCGGCTTTAACCGTGCCTTTTATCGCCAGTCAAGATGGCATGCAAGCTCAATTTCCCATCGTTGTTGAGGTTTAGGCCATCCCATTTTGGGCGATCGTTTGTCTGTTTCTATGTAAGGTCATAGTCGGCAATTAAAAGAATAATATAGTCGCACTAGTATTTATCCACCCAATTCAGGAGACAGTCATGAGTCGTGAAGTCGTTGTTGTTAGCGGTACGCGTACCGCCATTGGTACGTTTGGCGGTAGTTTGAAAGACATCGCCCCGACCGAGCTGGCCGCGCAGGTCGTGCGCGAATCCCTCAAACGCGCCAATGTAGACGGTGCGGACGTCGGTCATGTGGTGTTTGGTCATGTGGTCAACACCGAGCCGAAGGACATGTATTTGTCGCGCGTGGCGGCCATCAACGGTGGCTGTGCTGAGGGCACGCCGGCTTTTAACGTCAACCGCTTGTGCGGTTCTGGCCTGCAAGCCATCATTTCAGCCAGCCAGTCGATTTTGCTGGGTGATACAGATGTCGCCATTGGCGGCGGCGCTGAAAACATGAGCCGCGCACCCTACGCCTCGCTCAACACCCGCTGGGGTGCCCGCATGGGTGACACCAAGATGATCGATATGGTGGTCGGCGCACTGCACGACCCGTTTCACACCATCCACATGGGCGTGACCGCTGAAAACATCGCCACCAAGTGGGGCATCACCCGTGAGGCGCAGGACGCGCTGGCCGTAGAAAGCCACAACCGCGCCCAGCGCGCGATTGAGGCGGGTTACTTCACCGAGCAGATCGTCCCCGTCATGCTGAAAAGCAAAAAAGGCGATGTGGCCTATGCGACCGACGAACATTTTCGCCCCAACTGCACCCTGGCCGACATGGCCAAGCTGAAACCCGTCTTTATCAAGGAAAACGGCACCGTCACCGCAGGCAACGCCTCCGGCATCAACGACGCCGCTGCCGCTGTGGTGTTGATGGAAAAAAGCGTCGCCCAAGCCCGTGGCCTGCAACCGCTGGCACGTCTGGTCGCCTACGCCCACGCGGGTGTCGACCCGAAATACATGGGTATCGGCCCCGTTCCAGCCACCCAGAAAGCCCTGAAAATGGCGGGTTTGACGGTGAATGATCTGGACGTGATCGAAGCCAACGAAGCCTTTGCTGCCCAAGCCTGCGCGGTGACCAAAGATTTGGGCTTAGACCCGGCCAAGGTCAACCCGAACGGTTCTGGCATTTCACTGGGTCACCCGATTGGTGCGACCGGTGCGGTCATCACGGTTAAAGCGCTGTATGAACTGCAACGCATCAAAGGCCGCTACGCTTTGGTGACCATGTGCATTGGCGGTGGTCAGGGTATTGCGGCGATTTTCGAGCGCATGTAACTCGGCCACTTTCGTCAATAAAAAAGCGCCTCAATAGGCGCTTTTTTAATTTGCCAACTGCTTAGCCGCGCGGGTGATGGACCGCATGAATTAGCTTCAGTCGCTCCCGCGCCACATGCGTATAAATCGTCGTCGTTGAAATATCCGCATGCCCAAGTAACAGCTGTACCGTACGCAAATCCGCGCCATGGTTCAACAAATGCGTGGCAAAGGCATGCCGTAATGTGTGTGGCGACAGCGGGCTGGTGATGTGCGCTATGCGTGCGTGCTTTTTCACGGTATACCAAAACATCACCCGCGTCATGCCTGCACCCAGGTGGGTGACAAACAAATCTTGCGTTTGCTGCTGCCCCAAAATCTGCGGACGTGATGCTTCTAAATAACGTTCAATCCACAGCCGCGCCACTTCGCCAAAGGGGACGAGTCGCTCTTTGTTGCCTTTGCCGATGACGCGTAACACGCCCTCAGTCATGCTCAGGTTAAACACTTTCAGCGTGACCAACTCGCTCACCCGCAAACCGCTGGCGTACATCAGCTCCAGCATGGTGCGGTCGCGCAGACCCAGTGGTGTGTCCGTATCAGGTGCGTCTAAAAGCGCTTCCACTTGAGATTCCGTCATGGTTTTGGGCACACGCAGAGCTTGCTTGGCGGCTTGCAACTTCAAGGTGGGGTCGGCAGTGATGAACCGCTCACGCATTGCCCAGCGGAAATAGCGTTTTAGCACCGTGAGCCGACGGTTGGCAGATGTTGCTTTGGTGGATGCGTGTTTGGCAGAAAAATAGGCATTGATGTCGAATTCAACAGTCTCATCAATGCCTTTGGCATGCTCAGTCAGCCATTGTGCGTATAAAGTTAAATCACGCCGATACGCTTCCAGCGTGTTTTTAGACAGCCCATCTTCCAGCCAAAGCGCATCGATAAAGGTATCGATGTGGTTGGCCGCATGAATGGGCGCAATGTCAGATCGGATCAATCCAGTTTCAGCTTGGCTGCGTCCACTACTTTTTTGTAGACGTCGAACTCGGCCTTGATCTGCTCGGCAAACTGCTCTGGTGTGTTGGCCACGATGAGTGAGCCGGTGTCTTCAATGCGTTTGCGCACGGCAGGGTCTTCCAGTGCTTTACGCACACCGGCGTTGATCTTGTCGATCACATCTTTCGGCAAACCTTTAGGGCCGTAAATGCCGTAGTAAGCCATGCGGTTGACCGGCTCCAGACCGACTTCTTTGAAGGTCGGCACATTGGGCAACTGGGCGAGGCGCTGCGGTGCAGAAACGACGATGGGCACCAAACGACCCGTCGTGATAAACGGAATAGCGGAGGGCAGATTGTCAAAAATAATCGGCACTTGGCCGGCCACGGTGTCATTTAGCGCAGGCCCTGCACCTCGATATGGGATGTGCGTGATGAAGATGCCGCTCAGATTCTTGAACAACTCGGTCTGCAAATGCCCAATACCGCCCGTGCCGGAGGTGGCGTAGGAGTATTTACCTGGTGATTTTTTCAGCTCGGCGAGGAAAGTCTTGTAATCTTTCGCGGGGAAGCTGGGGTGCACGGCGATCACATTGGGCGTGGCGGCTATATTGATGATGGGGGTGAAGTCTGTGATCGGGTTGTAGGGTGTTTTCGGATTAATAGCGGGGTTCGCCGCCGTGGTGGAAACGGTCGCCATACCCAGCGAGTAGCCGTCGGGCGCGGATTTGGCCGTCTCGTTCGCACCTATAACACCGCCGCCACCGGCTTTGTTTTCCACAATCACAGACACACCTAGGGCACGCCCCAGAGGTTCGGCAATCACACGGGCGACGATATCGGTTGTGCCACCCGGCGCAAATGGCACTTGCAATTTGATGGTTTTATTCGGATAGCCTTGTGAAAATACGGATGTAGCCGGTGCAATTATTGCCGATATCGCTATTAATTTAATAGCAGTTTTAATAGAATTTTTAATAGAATTTTTAATAGCGAAATTAAACTTAACCATGAAATCCCCTCATATAAACAAATGAACTGACGCTATGATAATGCAAACGTTTCAAACCCCCGATGGGGATACTACATAATGGTAAATCCCTAAATTAACATTATTCATCTTTTGTATTACGCGCAACTCCTCATCCCCGACTTCGCTTTGATTTTGATCGGCTACTTGCTCTGCCGTTTCACCGCCTTAGACCGCAGCGTCTGGTCACAAATTGAAAAGCTGGTGTTTTACTTTTTGTTCCCCGTTTTGCTGTTTTACTCGATTGTAAAAAGCCCACTCAATTTGGGTGCTGTGTCAAATTTCATTGCAGCTGGGCTTTTATTGGCGATATCTACCGTTGCTTTGGCTTACGTTCTACCGTTTATTCCGGGTCTAAAAAGTCACTTCAGCAGCCGTGACCACGCCGCCAGTGCGCAGATTGCGTTTCGGTTTAACTCGTTCATCGGCTTGGCCATGGCGGAACGGCTGGCGGGCGCGCCGGGTTTGCTCCTGATTTCTGTGTTGATCGGTATCTGCGTGCCGTTGTTCAACACGGCTGCCGTGTGGCCCATGGCACGGCACAGCCAAAAAGGATTTGCCGGCGAGCTGCTGCGCAACCCCTTTATCATTGCCACAGCCTCTGGTTTGCTGGCCAATGTGTTGGGCTTCTCGATTCCAGATTGGTTGGCACCCACGGTCAACCGCATTGGTGGCGCGTCCATTCCGCTGGGTTTGATGTCCGCTGGCGCCGGCATGCAATTAACCGCCTTGCACCGCGCAAAAACGCTGGCCGTCACCGTGTTGACTATCCGCCACGCCATCGCACCGTGTATTGCGTTTGGTTTAACGCTGCTGCTGAAATTATCTCCCGTGCAAACGACGGTGTTGCTGATGTTCTCTGCCCTGCCCACCGCGCCCAGTGCTTATGTGTTAGCTGCACGTATGGGGTATGACGGCGGCTATGTTGCGGGTTTGGTGACTTTGTCGACCTTGCTTGGCATGTTGAGTTTGCCGTTTGCGCTGTCATTAATTAACTAATCGAATTAAATTTCGTTCGCCCTGAGGTATCGAAGGGCTTCCTGACTGCTCCAACGCCCACACGATGTGATCTCTAACCATTTCACTGGGGTGATGCGTTCTGGTTTGCAGCGTAGCATCTATCGCAAGTAAATCTAACTTTGCAGCATCACGTCTAGCATTCCCAAGCGCAACCGCAATATTCCGCAACCAGCGCTCATGCCCAATGCGGCGAATCGGACTGCCTTCGGTGAACTTCAGAAAATCGGCTTCCGTCCACGCAAACAAGGTGCTGAGCTGCTGACCGCTCAAACCGGCGCGTTCGTCAAAATCGGGCAAAGCGCTTCGCTGCGCAAACTTGTTCCATGGGCAGACCAGCTGGCAATCGTCGCAGCCGTAGATGCGGTTGCCGATCAGAGGGCGCAGCTCCAGCGGAATCGTCCCCGCATGCTCAATCGTCAAATACGAAATACAGCGTCGTGCGTCCAGCTTGTGCGGGGCGATGATGGCTTGGGTGGGGCAAATATCTATGCAAGCGCTGCAGCTGCCGCAGTGCGCGGTGACGGGTTCGCTCTGTGGCAAGGCAATGTCTAAATAGATTTCGCCCAAGAAAAACATAGACCCCGCCTCGCGGTTCAGCACCAATGTATGCTTGCCGCGCCAGCCTTGGCCGCTGCGGCTGGCGAGTTCCGCTTCAAGCACGGGGGCGGAATCGGTAAATACGCGGTAGCCCAGTGGCGAAATGTGCTCGGCAATCCGTTCACTCAACTTTTGCAGCCGGGCGCGCAGCACCTTGTGGTAATCGCGCCCTCTGGCGTAGACCGAAACAATGGCTTCGTTGGGCTGCTGTAAACGCTGCAATTCAACATCAGTCCAATCACTTTGGGTCGATCTAGGCAAATAATCCATACGTGCTGTCAGCACACTCACCGTGCCTGGCACCAGCTCAGCCGGACGCGCCCGTTTCAAGCCATGCGCCGCCATATACGCCATATCGCCATGAAAACCGTTGGCTAACCACGACAACAAACCCGGCTCGGCGGCAGACAAGTCAACACCTGTCACGCCAATCTGAGAAAATCCCAGCTCCAGCGCCCACGTTTGAATCTGACTGAATAATTCTTTAGCGTCTAATTTAGCGTCCAACATCACGAATCTTTTGACAACTTTGCCTGAATTGAATACTTTGACTGAATCAACATTGCATTGGCGAACCGAAGACGACACCCGCCAATTTGCGGGGCGTTTAGCGCACCAATTATCAACCCTAACGCCTGAGGACAGCTTGTTTATCGAGTTGCACGGCGATTTAGGCGCTGGCAAAACCACGTTTGCACGACATTTGCTGCAGGCGATGGGCGTCACGGGGCGCATCAAAAGCCCGACCTATGCGATTGTGGAAACGTACGACGACATCAAAAACGCGTTGTACCAGCCGCTGAATTTGTGGCACTGTGACTTTTACCGCTTCAACGACCCGCTGGAGTGGCAGGAAGCGGGTTTCAGGGATATTTTTGCAAGCAAAGGTATCAAACTCGCAGAATGGCCGGAAAAAGCCGCCGCCGAATTGCCGGTTGCCGATATTGCTATGATAATAGTAGCGAATATGGATGAATCAAGAGCCATTACTGTCAAAGCGCAAACGCCTGCAGGTCAGCATCTGCTGGCCAAACTGCAATGAAACGCCGTTCAGTTTTAAAACTCACGGCTGATGGAGCCTTGGTGCTGCTCTTAGGCAACCACCAAATTGCCAAAGGTGCTGGAATTGTCGCCGTGCGCGTGTGGCCGGCTGAGGACTACACCCGCATCACCATTGAGAGTGATGTTGCCCTCAAAACCAAACAAACTTTCATCAAAGAGCCACCGCGTTTGGCGGTGGATATTGAAGGCTTGGAGCTGAACACCGCCCTGCGCGAGCTGGTGGCGAAGGTGAAATCGGACGACCCGTTTATTTCAGGCATACGTGTTGGTCAATACACCACCGCCTCTGGCGCCAACGCGCCCAGCTTGGTGCGTTTGGTGCTGGATTTGAAGCAAGCCGCGCTGCCGCAGGTGTTCACCCTGCCGCCCGTCGCCGCTTACGCGCACCGCTTGGTTTTGGATTTGTACCCTGCCACGCAGATTGACCCGCTGGAAGCCTTGATCAACGAGCGGATGAAGGAATCGACTTCTGCATCGCACGACCCCTTAGGTGATTTGATTGCGCAAAAAAACGTCAGAAAACCTGAAAATACTACAAATAACATAGCACCTCAGACAATAAATACGGCGGCTACAGTCAAATTTACCCCTGAAAAGGACGTTAAATTCGGTACTTTACCGTCATTGGCTCCACCCAGCAAAACCGACCGCCTCATCATCATCGCGCTCGACCCAGGCCACGGCGGCGAAGACTCGGGTGCGGTTGGCCCGGCAGGGACGCGAGAAAAAGACGTGGTGCTGAGCGTCGCCCTGAAACTGCGCGACCGCATCAACAACAGCGTGGTCAGTGGCAACCCCATGCGGGCTTATTTGACGCGAGACGCTGACTTTTTTGTACCGTTGAATGACCGCGTCAAAAAAGCGCAAAAAGTGCAGGCCGACTTGTTCGTCAGCATCCATGCCGATGCCTTCACCAACCCCGATGCGCGCGGCGCCAGCGTGTTTGCCCTCAGCGACAAAGGTGCTAGCAGCGCCTCCGCCAAATGGTTGGCGAACAAGGAAAACGCGGCTGACGCGGTGGGTGGTGTCAACATCAAAGCCAAAGACGTGAACGTGCTCAAAGCGATTTTGGACATGAGCACCACGGCACAAATCAACGACAGCTTGCACTTGGGGCGGGCAGTAATCAAAGAAATCGGAGGTGTAGGCAAATTGCACAAAGCCCAAGTCGAACAAGCCGGTTTCGCCGTACTCAAAGCACCCGATATTCCCAGCGTCCTCATAGAAACCGCCTTCATCAGCAACCCTGATGAAGAAGACAAACTACGCAGCCAAGACTACCAAGACCAGCTGGCCGACGCCGTCATGCGCGGCATCAAACGCTACTTTGCGCGGAATCCACCGCTGGCTAGAAACAGACAAATTTAACCGTCAGGTTTAATTTCTATCTAGCTTGCGGAATCGCATACGTCCCCACCGCATGCGCCACCATCTCGTCGTTGCCTTCTGAGTAAATCGACACCTCGCCAATCGCCAATGTACGGCCTAGTTTGATGAGTTTGCAGACGCCGATAATGGCTTTGTCGGCGGCGGGTTTGCGTAGGAAGTTGAAGTTCAAACTGGTGGTTACCGTCAACGGCACGATGCCAATTTCGCCCAAAATCGCGATGTAAAGCGCCACATCGGCGACAAACATCATCACCGGGCCGGAGACCGTGCCACCAGGTCGCAGCTCGGCTTCAGTAATATTGTGACGAATGGTGGCAGACATGTTGCCTACCGCATCGATGATGCATTTGGTTTGTGGGAATTCTGTTTTGATGAATTCCGCAATCTCTGCTTGTGTAGGTTTTTTTGCTGTCATATTAGGCTTTCCGAGTTTTCCACGCACCCCAAGCCACAAACAGGCCAGGAATAATGATCATCGCGTAAATTACTTTGTCTAGGTGCTGCTTCACCATGGGAATGTTGCCG
>JAYWCQ010000222.1:0-6359 GCA_043780435.1 Polaromonas sp. | reverse complement strand
AAAACCGCGACCGGCGCGCGCAGCACCGACGAAGAGGTGCTGGAAAAACTGGCGGAAGACTTCCCGCTGCCCGCCAAAATTTTGGAGCACCGGGGCATTGCCAAGCTCAAAGGCACCTACACCGACAAGCTGGCGCAGCTCGCCCTGCCGCGCACCGGCCGCGTCCACACCCACTACGCGCAAGCGGTGGCGGTGACGGGTCGTTTGAGCAGCAACGACCCTAACTTGCAAAACATCCCTGTCAAAACAGCCGAGGGGCGACGCGTGCGTGAGGCGTTTGTCGCCTCGCCCGGCCATGTCATCGCCAGTGCCGACTATTCGCAAATCGAGCTGCGCATCATGGCGCACATCAGTGGCGATGCCTCGCTGCTGCTGGCTTTCCACGATGGCATGGACGTGCACCGCGCCACCGCCGCCGAGGTGTTTGGGGTGCAAACGCACGAGGTCTCAAGCGAGCAGCGCCGCTACGCCAAAGTCATCAACTTCGGCTTGATCTACGGTATGAGCGCCTATGGTTTAGCGCGTAACCTAGGCATCGACAACACCGCCGCCAAAAACTACATCGAACGCTATTTCGCCCGCTACCCCGGCGTCAAGCACTACATGGACCACACCAAAATCGACGCCAAGGCCAAAGGCTATGTCGAAACCGTCTTCGGTCGCCGCCTCTACCTGCCCGAAATCAACTCCCCCAATGGCCCACGCCGCGCCGGTGCCGAGCGCGCCGCCATCAACGCGCCCATGCAGGGCACAGCGGCGGATTTGATCAAGCTCAGCATGGTCAAAGTGCAGCAGGTTCTGGACGCTGAAAAACGCGGCACCAAAATGATCATGCAGGTGCATGACGAGCTGGTGTTTGAGGTGCCTTTGGACGAAGTTGATTGGCTGAAACACGAAATTCCACGTTTGATGGCGGGTGTCGCTCACCTCAAAGTGCCGCTGTTGGCCGAAGTGGGTGTGGGGGAAAACTGGGAGAAGGCGCATTAAACAGATGCTTCAGCGCGCCATCCGCCGCCCCGTTTATTGGACAGCGGCTTTGCTGGCGATCGGCGTGTTTGCGGCTTTCGCGCAGCACACCAACGTACCGCGCGCCCTGCTTTTGGGCTTCAACACCGGCGCGCTGTTTTACGTGGCGCTCGCTTTCCACATGATGTCCACCACCCATGCCAGCGCCATCAAACAGCGCGCCATCCATCAGGACGAAGGCAAATGGACGGCGCTGGCGGTCAGCATTGTCACGGCGATGGTGGTCTTGGTGGCCTTGTCGCTGGAATTGCGCGGTGCCAAAAGCAAGTCGATGTGGGATGTGGCGCTGGCGGGCAGTTCCATTTTGCTGGCCTGGTTGTTTATGGCCCTGGTGTTTGCGCAGGAGTACGCGCACAGCTACTACATGGCGGGCCAAGGCCTGGATTTTCCGGGCGAGACCGAACCCGACTACTGGGACGTCACCTATTTCTCGTTGGTGCTCAACATGACCTGCCAAACCTCGGATGTCGCCATCACCACCCGCCCCATGCGGCGCCTAGTATTGCTGCACAGCGTGATCGCCTTTTTTTTCAACGTCATCATCCTCGCCCTCACGGTGAATGTGGTGGCGGGGCTGCTTTAATGGCTTGCTAGGACTTCACCCATGCATCACCTGTCGCGCCGCCTGCGCTAAAAAGCCGCTGCGGGTTGCGCCATGGGTGCGGGCGTATTCGTCGATGCGGCTGAGCAGCAGGCGGGGGATGGTGATGTTGATTTTCTCCGCCGGGCCCAGGTATTTTTCGACCGGCACATCCACCACCGCCCAGACCCAGCCGGCAAATTCGGGGTCTTTTTGGTGTTCGGCAATCGTTTTGCCCAGCGGAATGTCCAGCCCGTCCTCAATCATGGTCTCGCATACCAAGTCAATCGCTTCATGCGCATTGCAGATGGCTTCGTCCAGCGTGTCGCCAGCGCTGAAGCAGCCTGGCAAATCAGGCACAACCACGCCGTAGCTGGTGCCCTCGGTGGCGGGTTCGATGGCGATGATGAATTTCATGATGTCTTTCTAGATCATCACCCGGAACCGCCGGGCTGCGGAAGTAGTTTGGCTGTTTACTTCAGCCCTGCTTGCTTGAGCAGTTTATGAACAATCCCCTTGCCCATGTCGTTCTTCGGGTGCGGCACGCTGATGTGGCCGCCCCGCACAGGGTGGACATACACATGGTGGCTGCCCTTCACCCCTCTGAGCATCCAACCATCTTGTTCAAGCAGCTTGATGATTGCTTTGCTGTCCATGGTGGGTATTATAACTACTCGGTTAGATTTATCAACACTATACCCACTGAATGGGTGACGAATTATTGAATTCAATTTACAATAAGCTGATATTATATACAGTAAAAATAAATCGTTAATGTAGATAAATTTCAAATTCAGATTGAATTTTATAAATTAACCTACTTGCCAAATTAAACCAACTAGGTTAATATTGCCATGGAAAAGAAGTCGCCTCATTGCAAGCTTCAAAGGGTCAAAGCTCTTCTGGCACTTAAGCAGATTCGTGCCACCCATATAGCAAGAATGGGGGCTGCTGAATTGGGCTTGGATTTTGTGGGCATGATGGCTGTGCTTGAAGCTTTGACAACGCATGATTTTTACAAAAGTATGACTACCCATGCAGATCACACGATTTGGCAAGACGTTTATAGACCGCGCTTAACCATGGAAGCTGGCAGCATTGCGTTGTACATCAAGTTAACCGTGATCGATGATGTGTTGATCGTTTCATTTAAGGAACAATGACTATGAAATGCCCAGTTTGTGGAGCCGCCAATCTCATACGCGACACCCGTGATATTGCCTACACCTACAAAGGTGAGTCAACGATGCTCCCAGCCGTCACAGCTGATTTTTGCACCGCGTGCGATGAGTCCATCACTGACGCCAGCCAGACTAAGCGCGTTATGGATTTGATGCTGGCATTCAACAAACAGGTCAACGCCGCCAGTGTTGACCCCAGCTACATTACCACCGTCCGCAAAAAGCTAGATTTAGACCAACGCGAAGCCGCTGAAATCTTTGGCGGCGGGGTTAATGCGTTTTCGCGCTACGAAAACGGCAAAACCAAGCCACCGCTGGCTTTGGTCAAACTGCTGAAAATGTTGGATAGGCACCCCGATTTGCTTGCAGAAGTGCGGGAGGCTTGATTTTCCGAAATTTCACCACTTAAATACGACTTTAGCCAGCGTATTTATTGCCTAAGCAGCTATAAAAAAATAGCAAAATTCAGCCCAAATTCTTCCCCAATCCCACCTTTGGCAAAGGGAGAACTGATTGCGCTTGGCTCATGTATCGAGAAAAAGTGTGCTCAACGGCATCACAACACCCGGTAAATCTCCCAGCGGCTGGTGCCTGAAACCACAAAGGGTTCGAGATCCTTGCTCCACTGCTTGTGCGCGGGGATGGCCGCCAGCTTGTCCCAGACCTGATTCAGTTCGGTCAGATCCTCAATCACGTGTTCCGTCTGGATCGTCGCCTCCAGCGCGCCGATCGAGCCGGTCAACAGGCGCGTCTTGTCGGCCTTGATGCCAGCCTGGGGCGCTATCTCCTTCAGCCAGCGTTGCATCAAGTCCACCACGTTCTGCTTGTAGCCGAACTTCGCATCAATACTCCAACGTGCAAGCATCATGACATTTCTCCTTCACAGGTCATTGCCGGTCAAGGTCAAGGCTCTCTGGACAAGGCCGACACCATCCAGATGGCGAATGTAACGTTGCGCCATTTTGTGGGGAATGTCAATAAGGTGTTCTGGGTGCCGCCCCAAAACATGGATGCTTTTTTGCGCCAGGGGAGCACAGAGTTTTTATGGTGATATGGGGCTGAAGAAATTGGGGGTTATATGCGCCTATAGCCAGTGCATTTATTGCCTGAGTAGCTATGAAAAAAATAGCTAATTCGGGTTGAATTCTCCGCGATTCCCTTTTTCCAAGAGAAAGATTAATGTGAATTTTACGCACTTTACTGTTAATATGTACAGCTATAAATTCATTGAAATATGTATTATTTGGGATGCAATAACCATGTGCAGCATTCAAATCACTGAGGTTTTTGAGGATTGGTTCACGGGTCTCAAAGACCGCATGGTCAAGGTGCGGATTCAGACTCGGATTGATCGGGCTGAAGATGGCAAAGCAACTTTAGAGGAGCGATGTATGGGCACAGACAACAACATGAACACCTTGAAACTAAAAAAATGGGACTCTGCCGCGCATTTGGGCAGTGAGGCAGACATCGTCGCCTACCTGCAAGCCTGCTTTGAAGAAGCGCCCGATGACGCTGCCTTCCTCGCCAAAGCGCTAGGCACCGTGGCGCGTGCGCGGGGCATGACGCAATTGGCTAAAGATGTCGGTCTAGGCCGCGAGAGACTGTACAAAGCCCTGTCTGGCGACAATAATCCAAGCTTTGCGAGCATGCTCAAGGTGATGAGTGCCTTGGGGGTGAAATTGCAGGTGGTAGCGGTTTAATCTGCGGTTTTTACCCCTCAAATATGCCTCTAGCCGGCGTATTTATTGCCTAAGTAGCTATTAAAAGTATAGTAAATACGGGTTAAATCCCCCTCAATCCCCCTTTTTCAAAGTGGGAAGACTAGGGCGAAGGGCACTTCTTTCTGACCTAGAAGCCTAACGCCAACGCGGGAATGACGCATTGGTTTGTCTTGTCCCCCACTTTGAAAAAGGGGGCTAGGGGGGATTTAAACCCTGGCGTTCAAGCCACTTTTCCGACACTTCGCTCAACACTTCGCTCAACATTCAGCGCCAACAACCGCTGCAAAATCGTCTCATCCGGCATCTCCGGCGTGTAATCCGTCCAGCCGTAGGCGGTGGCGACTGCGGCGTCTAGGGTTTTGTGGGCAGTGTCTAGCCAGGCTGGGCGGGCGTTGTAGAGTTTGGTGAGGGTGCGGTCGCTTAAGCTTTTTTCGTGGCCGGGTTTGGGGACGATGCGGTTGGGGTAGGGCGAGGTGCTCATGCCCAGCGGCACGACTTCGGGCAGGCGCTGTGTCCAGTCCGGCGGATTCAGCCAGTTGTCGCGTAGCTGGTTGAGGCGGTGCGCAGCCTGGGCGATGGCCTCAGAAGTTGACGAATCCACATCGGGCACGACAGCCCCACTCGCCAAGCGGCGGGTTTGCTGGCTGGCGGTGTCTTGCGGGGTGAGGCCGGCGGGGAAGGGGAAGGTTTCGAAGCAGTTTCCCGCGTTGTAGCGTGCATCGTTTCCAACACCTAGCCAAGTGCAAAGTCCAAGTGCCCACAGTTGGTGAAACCTACTATTTAAGATGCCAAAGTTTGTATCGTCGTCACGAGCTACGATTACCAACGCTTTATCTGGCATAACTGCAATTGGCAGCCAAGAGAAAACAATATGCTTAGTATGCGCACTCATGGCTAGGTAGCGCTTTAGTTTTTTGGTTGCTTGGCGAAAGTCATCGCCGGTACGACCAAAACGCCACCAATTCACTCTACGGCTGTTGTCTTTATTCGTTGCACGTAGCGGTTTGACGTACAAACTCACCCACTCAAAAGGCTTTTCATAGCCCATAGCTTCCTGCTCAGTCATGGAAGTGCCAAAGTCGATGACCCAACCATCTGTGTAGCGGCGTTGTAAATCGATGCCGTTGTATCGCGGTTTTAGTACCAAACTGCTGGAAATGCCATTGACGTTCGGATTGCGAAGCCAATCACGGGCTTGTTCCCCTGAAATGTCAAATTTACCGTTCTTCTCGGGTCCAAGAAAGCAAGTGTTTTGGTTTGCGGTGAATGGACGTGCTTTTGTCAAATTAACGTCAACTGTATTTAATAAATCGAGGCTCAGGTCAGAATGAATTGAGCGCCCTTGAATGCCGTCAACCATTGCTCCACTCGCATGTCCAAAAGCGATCAACGAAACTCTCACGTCTGCGCCGTCATTGACCCAAGCTTCATCGCTCCAAGCCTCAAAAATCGCACTTTTCTCGCAAATCGCATCCAGCACTTTGCGGTTCGCGCCGCCGCGTATCGAGTTAGTTGAAACCAGCCCCGCCGCACCTAAGCCATTGATTTCAATCGCTTTCAACGCCTTGTCAAACCAATAACACACCAAATCTGCCCCGCCCGGCACGCGACCTGCGAACACTTTATCGAGCGCTTCAAAGTACGCATCGCCCAGCTCGCGGCGCTTTTTGCTGCCGCCTAAAAACGGCGGATTCCCCACCACCACGCTGGCTTTGGGCCAATCGGCTTCGACTGGCTCAGGCGAGAACTGCAGCAGCGCATCCCGGCACTCAATACAGTCCAGCGGCTCCAGCACGGGGTTGGTTTTGAACTCGTAGCCGTGGGTCAGCCGCCACTGCAGCTCGCCAA
>JAYWCQ010000221.1:0-12692 GCA_043780435.1 Polaromonas sp. | reverse complement strand
GACTTCGGCATAGAAGCCGCCGGTCAACATGCGCTCATGTTCTTTGACCATTTCCGGGGTGATGCGCACGTCATTCAGGCGCAGGCTGGGCAGCGAGGCCACATACGAATCGCTCTTGGCATCCAAGCGGGCCGTAATGATGTCAATGATTTTGACGGAGCCCTGTTCACGGGTGCGCGAGATGAACAGGTTTTCTTCCCCAGCCTTGACCGTGCGAGAGCCAAGCTGCTTCTGCACGATTTCTAAACCCTCTTGGATTTCGGTCTCATCGGTGGTGGCACAGTAACGGCCAAGCAAAAATTCCACAACGTAGGTCGGCACCGGAAACTGGCGGCTAAAAGTCCGAACCAGGTCCTTGCGCACCACATAGCCTTCAAACGCAGCAGTGGCCTTGCGGTCTAGGTCATCTAATTCCATGGCATCTCACTTTTCATTGTCTTTATTCCCCGACCGTGGTCGGCTTCTTTTGCACCAAGTTACCACCGGCATCCAGCACCACCACAAATGCGGCGGTGCCTTCATTGGCGTCATCTTCCACTGCCAGCGAGGCCTTGCCATTTTCAAGCGCTCTGACATTGGCCACCAGCGTCGAATCCGCCAACGCGGCCTTGGTGCGGATGTCAACACGCAGGCCAGCGGTTGCGGAGGAAACCTCAACCTTGCAGCGCAATCCGGTCCAAGTGACCTTGGTGATATCCACCTTCACTGTGCTGACTGACCCGCCAGCGACAACCTCTAGCACCGGCACCAAACACTCCTGCAAGGTCAGCCCGCCATGGCTGTAAACCTCACCGGCTGTGAAGTTGGAGATGCCGGGGGCGAAAGCAATCTGCACGTCTTTGCACCAGTCCCAGCCAAAGGTCAGAGGTGTGCCGTGAGACGAGTCTTTCAGCACCGCACAGCGGCCCCAACGCGTTTCTGCCTCAAACTTTGACAACTCCGACTTTGGCAGCCCACCAGGCACCAGCAGCCAGCCATGGTCGGTGACGATGCGAAAACGTGTCCATCCGGCGTCGTTCAGTTCAGTCAGGCGCTCCACAATCTGGTCCAACTGGGTTTCCATATCGCGCGCCAGGCGCAGACCATGGGCATGACCGTAGTGGTCAAGGTCGCCGCATTCCACCCAGGCTTTGCCGCTGGGGTCGCCGTTCTCGTGCTTGTCCAGCACCTGGAAGCCGTGGTCAGCCAACAACTTACGGAAATTGTGGGTGGAAAGCGGTTTTCCGTCTGCCGCCACACTGGGCTCAAAGTCTTCGTCAGCCTTTTTGCCAGACACCCAAGGCGCCACTGGAGATGCCCAGGCCTTGCCGGACGCTGTGACAGACGGCATGCTGGTCCACATGGCGCTGGAAGTAACCTTGCCCAAACCTGCTAACTGGGCTTTCAATTGCATGGCTACGTCATAGCGCAGACCATCGACAAACATGGTGCACACACCGTCAAGCGGTGCATCTGCAGCATGAGAACCCTTGGCACCAGCAGCGGTGTTCAACCCGCCTTCGGCCTTCACCAACTCCTGCAACCGATGCGCCGAATCTTCCAGCCAGGGTACGTAAATCGCACGCAAGGCCGAACCAATTGCATCGGTGTCCGCCTTGCTATTGACAGCAGCCAGGGCATGCATGGCGGCCTGGTCAACCTTCCAACCGGACTCTTGGTAACTGGCAGCCAGTTGCGTCAAAGTGGCTCCGGCTGGTGTTTGCTTTGAGAGCGTTGCCAATTCCGCTAGGTGTTTCAAGCCCTGCACCAGTGGTGCACAACCCATCTTGGACCAAACCCAATCGCGCCGGGCACCATGCTCTTTGTCAGCGTCCAGCACTTTTGTGCGCGCCAATTCTGCCGACATCGAAGAGCACGCACTCAGGGCGTATCGCAACGCGGCTTCGCCTTCTTCATTCACACGCGGGTAGCCTGCCAACTGGTCGGGTGCGTCAAACAGACCCTTGGGGGGCGGGGGTTGCAATTGGCCCAGTAAATTCGCAATCGCCTTGAAGCTGGTGAACGACTCGCAGTAAAGCTCCCACACATTGGCCCAAGTGCCCTGATGTTCAGCCAGTTTTTCAGCGGCGGTCAGGGCGCCATCAGACTCAGGGTTGAAGCCAAAATCTTTGACACAGCGGCTGCTGAAGATGGCCCAACGTGCGCCCGCCCATTTGGATTGCGTAGCCGTTGGGTCGTTCAGCCATGCCAGTACATCGCGCGTCGGGTTCGGTGCCAACAATGCATCCAACCAGGCAGCGTTGATTTGCTTGCCTTGCAAGTCATCTATCTGGCGATCGAGCAGCATGCCTGCAGCCAACACGCGCTTCAGCGCCTCCTGAGTTGCAGCATCTTGAGAAACGTCGAGTCCGAGCCCTCCTTTTTTCGCAGACAGGAACGCATTGACGGTCCAGTCTTTGCCATTTGCTTGACTCCAGAACACACCACGGTACTGCAACTCAGCAAGAGGCTGAAGTTCGCGCGGGCAAGTCTCAATCGCGCGCAGATCTGAGCGGCTGGTACCGGGTAAGTAAACGACAGGCGTTTGACCACCCAGGTCAATGCTTTCAAGCTTTCCCGCAATGCCGCACTTGAGCCAAATGGCGGGGCCGGTGCTCCGCGCAGCATCAAAAGCGCCTAGCGTCAGCAAGCTAGGTAGTCGACCACCTAGGCCAGCGACAACAGTCTCCCAATGCCGCTCCTTGTCGGTCCACAGGATGGTCGCAGGTGGCGCCTGCACTGTGCGGTTGATTTTGGATGCAGCGTAAACGCTCTCTACTAATTTATCACTGAGCGTCATGGCGTGGTGTCTAGGCGCGCGGGAATCACAACGCGAAGGTAATCATCAGTGAGTTCAAATTCAGCATCCTTGCCCGCGTAGTCACGGGTCAAAGGCACAATCTTGCGCCGCACGCCCATGCCGCGCATATCGACATAGCCATAGTCGCGCATGATTTCCACAATAATCGGATTGCGGGGCGAACGCTGGCCCGCCAACATCTTCTGAATCGTCATCGAATTCTGTAGCGAACCGGGGCTTGTCACTTCCAGGCGGTCAACGTAATTCACCACCTCAACCTCTATCGAGCGCGTCCAATCCCGGTGCACAAAGGCATTTAGCAGTGCCTCCCGAACGGCATCAAGTGAGTAACGGTAGGTCGTCGGCTCTCTACGCAGATGCTCGTTAATTTCGCTCCCCTCAAAAGAGATGAAAGGGCGCATTCGATCAGTCAGTTGCTCCACCAGACCCGCCGCAACCATCTGTCGCCCGCCGCCAGGGCGCCCCTCCCACAAGGCGACCAAAGGACCGTCCAAAAGGGTGTCATCCTGAGCCTGATAGTCTTTGGTTCCACCTTCAAACGACATCCAGCGCACGCCCGCCTGACGCAAGCTACGGCGCGGACTGCGACCAAACAACACCAACCCGGCAATTGTGCATACCGGAAAGTCATCGGGTCGGGCCACCATGAAGCCTAGCCCCATCAGCCTTTGTTCCCAATCTTCACGGTCTTGCGGCGCAACCGGGTCGCCAGCAATGTTGACTAGGTAATCCGCAAGACGCGCCTGATCAAGATCGTTCAGGCTACTACCTGACACAGGCAACACTTCGGTGTGCAGCATTCCGCCGCTTTCGAATAGTCGAGCCTGCTGCTCACGCGTTGCCAGGCGCGACGTACTACCAACCCGTACAAATATTTCCTCACGATCTTTACTTCGCACCACATAAGGCTTAGCGACACCCTGAGTGAGTGAAATCACCGCCACGCGTTTACCGTCATCAAACACAAGCTCTTCATAAAACGGCAATATCAACGGATGAACGTAACGACCAAACACCGTATCCATCACCCAGGTTTCCAGATCGTCTCGCTGGATGCCACTGATGCTGCCATCGTCTTCCACGCCTAACAGCAACTTGCCACCCTGCAAATTGGCAAGTGCAACTATTTCCTTGGCCAACTGCTCAGGGCGCAAATCATCGCGTTTGAACTCAATGCCAGAGTTTTCACCGTGGGCAATGATTTCTAGCAACTCAGACTTCAACATAAGTGACACCTTTTAGAACTCATACTTTTCTTTTCGTTGGATGAAGGCATCGCGCCCTCCTTCGAGAATACTGGCCACTTGGTCGCGAATTACCGGCACATCAATTGAGCCCTGTGCATCAAATCCCAATGAGCCCTGACTTTCAGATGCAGTAAAAACCCCTATCCACTCAGCATCGCCGAACACCGGAATATTGGCGTTGTGCGTTGCAAAAAGGAACTGACGCTTGCCTTTGGCGTCACGCAGCTCATGCACGATACGGTCAGCAATGAACGCGTTATCCAGGTTGTCTTCCGGCTGATCCATGATGAGGGGATCGTTATTTTCAAGCAGTAGCAAATGGAGAATTGCAGTGCACTGCTGGCCCGTCGAAAGCCTGTTTAACGGCTTGAACACCGGCTCGGCGTCACTGTGAGAAACGTTAAGCGAAATATCCACGCGGTGAGCCAACTCAAGGGCTTCCAGCTCCATCAGGCGCGATGGCGACAACTTACTTAAAGCATCGGCAACCAAAGGCGTTAAATCCCAATCAATTTGCAGCTTAGCGGACCCCTCACGAACCGACTGCGCCAGTGCTGTGGGTTGCACCGACGGACGGTCATCGACCCATGCCAATCGCTTTTCGCCAACACCTTCCAGCCCGCTTTCCAACAAAAAAGTCTTGAGTGGTGCGCGATCTGCTTCCGCGACCACCTCGACTTTCAATTTACCGACAAGTCTGCGGTTGAGCTTTTTCGCTGCTTGCTGCAACTGTTGAATATGCCGGGCACGTAAATCCGATAGTTCAGCCAGCAAATTGCGGCGTTCCTGCCGCTGCTGCGCCAGCAACTTATCAAAAGAGACTGTCCTCGCCGTCAGGGGCCTGATGCGCTCAATGTCCTGCAACAAGCGCTGGTAGGCAGTGCCCACCTCCTGTCCATTCTTACCGGCCAACGTGGGCAAGCTACGAAGCGCCTTCTCCAACTCATCCTCCCCCAGCTTCAAAGATTGTCGCCATACTTCAATTTGGGCTGTCATTTGCTCCTCACCTTCGGCAAGTTCCACCTTCATAGCTTGCAAATGCTTCTCAAAACTTTGCTTTAGCGAATCAAGTGTTGAGCGCATAGGGCTCAGCAAGGCGGCGTTCGGCAACCCCTCCAGCGCCTTGTCATTGATGAAGGTCAGGTCGGGTAGAGCTTCCTCCAACCCAATCAAGGCGTCACGTAGATGATTGCGCTCCTCAGCAGCACGCTCGGCAATCTGTCGCTCACGGGCGAACAGAGGGGTCTTTGCCAGTTTTTCTTGAATCCCCAGTGCCTTAAAACCCAAAAGTTGTTCCTCCAACTTGGGTAAACGAGCCACTTGTGCCTGTAGGTCGTCATAGTCGCTAAGCGTTTTGACCAACTTTTGCTGATTCTCACGCAGACCCTTTTTCAGCTCCGCATTGAGCAGCGTGATGGATCCGTCCTCCGGCAAAAAACGATCCAGTAATTTGGTACGACTCTGCTCATCCTGCGCCAGTTCATAGATCTCGTTTTGGCCGTAAATATCAATTCTGGGCATTAGATCGCGCGGCTGCAGCGTGGATACATTGCCCTGCTCATCACGCACAACAGGTAGTTCTCCGTATCGACGGGTTACCCGATAGCGCTTACCGTGCTGGGCCGATGAAACGATCTCGATCTCGATTCTTCCCGTCGCCTTTCCAAGATTTTCCCGGATGATTTCAAGGTGAAGCTTCTGCGCTTGCTTGCCCTGGGGCAGGATATCGAGCACGTAGCGCAAGCACTCCAACAAAGTCGATTTACCAGTACCACGCCCGCCAATGACAGCATTCAGATGCTCAGAGAACCCGATTTTCAAGCCATCCAAATAGCCACCGGAGACCGCCATCGTCAAAATTTTGCTAACTGGGCTCTCGCGCGCTTGCGAATTCAAGCGAATACGTGACCCAGGATCAAGGAATGCCACTTTGAACGCGGCAAAGCAAGGCTGAGTCATCTTGACCCGACAAGTAGCGCCGGGGTGATCCAGATCATCCGGTTTTGCCACGTCTTTGGCATTGATCACGGCAATGGGGCGTTCACGCTTCCAGTGAGGCTCTTGGTTGCAAACAATCGTCTTGTAATTCGCTGGAAGTTCATCCACTGAACCGGGTATCTGTCCAGCGCGCACGCGACGATAGTCTTGCCAGACATGCACCAATCCCCCGCCATCCTGGTTCAGCCTTAGCAAACCATTGCTGCCAGTCATATGCGCCGCGTACCAGAAGCCGCCCAACTCCTCAATTTTCTTGGCTAAATCGAGACACGTATGCGATGACGGCCAAACCTTTTCTGCCGGATTAGTTAGTCCAAAGTGGCCCATGTATCGGCTGAGCTGATCCTTGGTCGTGCCCTCCGAGAACAAGCAGACCATGTGAATTTTTTCACTCGAACTAATCTCAAACCCCGGAAACACCACAATGCCATGCGGTTCAAGCACCTGGCGCAACGTGTCCACGCTCTCGACGCTGCCGTGATCGGCCACGCCAACCACCTTGATATCAAGTTCAAGGCATTTTTTCAACAGCGCCTGGTTGTAGTCCGCCTCAATCAACCCATGCTCATTACCCCGATAGGCGCCGTTGTAGCCCACCGGGTTGACTTGCAAAGCGCAACGCCAAAAACGTGCGTAGGTGTATTGGTCACTCATGATTTCGTCTCCAAATCAGTGGGGAAGTAAGCGTCATGTCACACTGTCCATAAGTCGTTGTTCAGCGAACCGGGCGAGCACGTGGCCGAAAGACTGCGCTCGACCTTGCTCGTCGCGCAAACGATAAAAGTCGCGCAGGACCCGGAGTTCGTCATCCGTAATCGTGGCGAGAAATGTCGGGTCAAAAACTCGACTTACTTCTTCCTCTCGCCGATTGCGCAGAAAGGCGATGTCGAGTCGCAGCAAATCGACCATATAGGCCGCTTGAGTATCCGCTGCGTCGCTTGCAATGATGCTGCCATCCATTGTGTAGAGAAACCGCGACTCGGATTGCGCATCCAAAGGAGAGATTTGCAGTAATTCGTCAAATCCTGCGCCCTTGGCATGACCGCAATGCAAGGGTGTACCCGGCTCTGACTCGCGGATGCATGAAGCATGCAAGTTCTCATAACTCAGCGCCAAATCGGCATAGCGATCTTGAGGTCGAAAGTGCTCGATATGGCTGTCGTGCTGGGCAATCGATCTGCCGCAGTAGCAGCAGACCCAGCCCTGCTCCGTCAGCAAAGACACATGCAGCGCATGTTTCTGAGGGTTCTGCAAGTTGCCGTCGTAGGACGGCGTCCAGTCCGGATTCGCCAGCGCCTTCCAGGCTTCAAACTCTGACGCAGAAGCGCCCTTCATGACATGCTTCATCGGCCAAGCACCTCTTTGCGCTTGAGCAGCGCTTGGGCACCGCCGAGCTCGGCGATACCGGGAGCCAATTCCGTCAGGGCATTCAATCGCTCTCGAGCTGAATCAAGGTCGTTGCGCTCCAGCATGGCAAATAACTGGGTTAACGCGTGTTCCACCTCTGGCGGTCGTTTTGAGGTTTCCATGATTTCTTCCAGCACTCGGCTAGAGTCCATACCGTAGCTGACCTGGGGGTGAGAAGTGCCTGTCGGGCGTAACAAAATTATTTCTTCAGGTTTCAGTTCGCCTAATACCTGCGGCGAATGGCTGGCCACAATAAACTGCAGCGCTGGAAACGCCGCTTGTAGCCCCTTGGTGATGATGCGCTGCCACTTGGGGTGCAAGTGCATGTCCAGCTCATCAATCAACACTACACCCGGTGTTTTGCGCGTTACTTCATTCCCAAGTTGAGGATTGAGTAAACACATACGGCGTGCAATGTCTGCCACCAACCCGATGACGGCACGCTGCCCGTCACTGAGGTTCTCAAATGCCGTTGGGTCCCGTGACACTCCCGAATCTGGCATCCAATCAACCAGCAGACTCTTCTGTTTCAAATCGTAGCGCAACCCTTTGGCACCTTCAACTGCGGCTGCCAACGCCACATTCACCAATGCCAATTCATCATCAACGATAGCGTCGAACGCCACTCCGGTCTCCGACGAGGTTTGAAAACGCTCCAGACACTTGGCAATTGCCCACCCCTGCAACGCGGATGAGTCGAGCGAGGCATCCCACCAGCTTGCATAGCCGTCTATCCGCGAATTACGCTGAGTGGCGGCCTGTAATTCATGGGGTTGAGGCTGATTCCAATGTCGATTGGCGCGATAAAACGCCACCAGCGGCAGACTAGTAGAAGCACGCTTTGATTCGCCAAGCGGGCCACCATCGCGTTGTATCGTCTGCCATATTTGGCCTGGAAATTGACCCGTAATTTCGGCATTACTGACCTGACTTGACTTGGTCCAGGTCCAGACACAAGCAGTTTCAAACGCTTCACCACCCGCACCCACCTTGACTGGGTACTGCGGCTCATACCGAATTCGACCATCCGAATTCACAGCTAGAAGACGTACGTGACCCGGCTCAATAAGTGGTTGCATCTGATGGGCGTTCATGCCATAAAGTAGGCCATTCAAAGCTTCACAGACACCCTTCAGCAGCGACGTTTTGCCACTGCCATTAACTCCGACCACCACATTAAAGCCCGGCACAAAGTTCACCGACAAGTCTGCATGACAGCGGTAATTGGTCAGATGGATTGATTCAAGTTTCATCACAAATCTCCTTTTTTGGGGCGTGCCGCTATTTTCTCCGCCACCGTCAAATGATGGTCATTAATGCGCTCGCCCCCGAACACCTTGAACCACGGGGCGCTTTCAACATCTTTGCCCCGGTCTTTGTCCCAGGTGATGTTGAGCTTGGGTTTTTTGTTGTGGCGCAGGACTTCGGCGGTCATGAAGGGACGGATGTTCAGGCGCACGCCGTCGTTGAGGTCGGGGTTCCAGCCTATGGGCTGCTCGGCCAGGGGTTTCCAGCGCACGAAGATGTCGTAGGGCTTTTCGCCGTCCAGGATGGCTTGCAGGCGGGTTTTGAGGTTTTGCGCGGCGGCCAGGCGCAGCGGGGCGCCGTCGATGCCGCTGGCCACGCCCGCCTCTTGCGTGCGAATCCAGTCGCCCAGGTAGGTGTGGATGAGGCGCTCCAGGTTCTTGGCGTCGAGCTTGTGGTAGTTGACCAGCGCGCCAAAGCCATCTTTCTGGCCGTCCCAGACATGCCAGATGAAGGGGCGATGCTGAAAGCGCTTGGCGTGCTGCTCAAAGAACTGCTCGCGCAGCCACACCGCCAGCCCCTTGCCCGCGCAGTCGGCCTGCGCCAGCAGTTTCTCCAGCACCGAAGGCGTCCAGCTGCCGGGCGTGACCGTTTCCCAGGCGTCAATCAGCAGGGCCAGCAGGCGCTCGTGGGCGGGTCGTTCGCCGCGCACCGGCTGCAGGCAGACGATGCCGTCGTCGTCGGTAGAAGCGGCTTCCAGCCGCTTGCAACGCGCTATCCAGGTGTGGGCCTCGTCAGAGAGTTCCAATGTGGCAGCGGCTTCCAGCCGCTGATTCAAGTCACAGCGGCTGGAAGCCGCTGCTACGCGAGAAACCGCTTCTACTTCTGCCGGCCAGACATAGCCCAGCAGGCGGGCGACTGCGACTTGCAACGGGTCGGTGGCGGGTTGCGGGTGGCCGTGGAACAGCCACTGGGTCGGGTCGTCGGAATAGGGTTTGGGCAGGCCTTGGGGGTAGCGCTCGGCGGCGACTTGTTGCCAGTGGGCGAGGTCGAAGGGGACTTTGACCAGCGTGGCGTTGGTGACTTTTAGCGCTTGGTCGATTTGACGAACTGCCTCGTTGTAGTCGGGTGAAGCACAAAAGCACCAGATGGCCGAAAGGTGAGAATCATCTTTAGGGACGATGACTGCAACGTTTTGATGCAGACGCTTCCCTTCGAACCTGTAGGGAAAAAGTGTCCGCATCCGATGAATTGAGACGCCTTTTCGGCCCATCGCTTTTGCACCTTGCGTTGGACGAGCCGTAGGCAATGAAAGTAAAAGTCCTTGTCCTTTTTCCCATCGAACCAACCAGGAAGCACCGGCGAACTCAGTCAACACCTCTGGCGTACCTTGAAGCGGTTCCCAAATTGCTTCGTCAATTTTTGAGAACTCCCAGAAACTAGTAATGAACATGGGGTCATCGCTGGTCTGAAGCCCAACTAACCCATCGGCATAACTGCTTAGCAATGACAGGCTACTTTTTTCATCAAAGACAACCCGTGCATCTGGATTTTCCAACTGCTCTTTTTGAGTCACCGTTTTAACTTCCGATGACAACAAGCTTTTCGCCTTGCCTTGTGCTGTGCGCGGCGCACTTGCATTCATGCCATGCAGCAGAGTATGCGTATCAGGAGCGGTACGGGTTTGGGTTAACAAAATAATGAATGCGCCCGCCGCCTGAGAACTATCAAAACCACCTTCTCCTAGTCTTGCCAAGAAGTCCCAGCGAACACGTTGCAACAGGTTTTCACGCTGCTTCTTGTAGCTGGTCAAAAACAACCAGTTCTGCGGCATCACGATTTGCACCACGCCGGGGCCAGCAATAGCCAGTTCCAGGCAGCGTTCCAAAAACACATTGGCCAAATCATTCTTGGCGTTCGGGTAATAAAGCTCGCAGTAATCCTTGAGCGCCTGTTCCTGTTTGCCGCGCGCCAGGTAGGGCACATTGGTAATCACCAGGTGATAACGCTGGTCAAGCAGACAAGCCGCCTCCAGCAGCCCTTGCGCGCTCAAGGCCAGTTCCCAGCGCCTTTCCATGTCATCGACTGAGGTGGGCTGGTGCTCGGTTGCCAGGGCTTGCTCAAGCAAATCCCGCAAGACGGAATAGTCAGCCGCAAACAGGTCGCCTTTGTTCGCTTTGGACGGGTCGAGCAAACTGCCCAGCAAAGGAGCCTGGGCAAAGGTGTCGTGCAGGCGGTTAAGCCCTTGGCGCAGATGCTCGGTATTGACAGCGTCGTCAGGCACCAGGGCGGCCCAGTCTTGCGCACGGCCAGCGACTTTCAGGCCGCAGCAGGCAATGCGGGGCGCGGGCATGTCGGCGCGCACGCCCAGCGGGTTGCCGTCTTCATCGGGGTAGCGCCAGGCGGCCAACGCCAGGGCGAACACCGCGATTTCCACGCAGCGCGGGTCAATCTCCAGGCCGTGCAGGTTGTCTTGCAACACCAAATCCACCGCATCCAGGGCGGTCAAACCCTCGTCGGCCATGCGCAGCGGCACCAGCAGCAAGAAGGCGGCGACCAGAAAATGGCCGGAGCCGCAGCTGGGGTCGAGCAGCTTGAAGTCTTTCAGGGTGTCGGGCCAGCCTTCGAACTTTCCGGCGGCGGGGATTTGGGGTCCGCCCTCACCCCCGCCCTCTCCCAGGGGGAGAGGGAGTGAAGACGGCACGGTGCGCAGGTAGGGCATGGGCACGGGGCACGGTGTGCCGGGGTGACGGGTATGCCACCAGGCGCCCAGCGAGTTGTGCAGCAAAAAGTCCACCATGTAGGGCTCGGTGAAGAGCTGGGTGACGGCGGGCAGCTCGTCGGCGCCAATCTTGACTTCGGAGGCGTTGACCTCGTCCTTGCGCTTGGCCTGCCAGAACTGGTACACCCAGCCCAGGCTGTCGCTGGCCTGAAACACTTCGGCAGGCAGATTGGCCAGCAGCTTTTCCAGTGCGCGCTGGTCTTCGGGCGCAAAGTTCAGTTCAAACACCGGACTTTGGGGTTTGAAGACCTGCGGCAGCATGCGGGCGGCTAGCTTGCCGGCCAGCTCCCAGTGACTTTTGGCGCCCATCGCCATGTCGGGGTGGTTGTCGACCATGTCGCGGCAGTCGTCCAGCGACACCGCAGCACCCGGCTCCCACATCAGCAGGTTGTTCTCAGCCAGAAAGCGGGCAAACAACATGCGGTGCCAGTGCTCGTAGGCCACTTCCCAGACCAGATGTGTGATCTCCTGGGTTTCGTCCTTGTGCTTGGCATCGCCCAGCGCCCGGCCGTGAGAGCGCAGGCTGCGGCGCAGGGCTTTTTGCGCTGCGCTCAGGTAGTCAGGGGCCTTGGATTCGCCCACCGCCAGTTGCGCCAAGGCTGCCTTGCCAGCCTTCTCGGCCACGTCACGCGCCGCTTTGACAGTGTTTTCAAGCTGGGTGCGCAGGGGTTTGGCCAGCGGGTGGTTGGTGACAGTGTGGGCGGCAGGCATGGGGATCTCGGTTTTGGTTTTGTCGGGTTACGCTGCGCTAACCCGACCTACTTGATACTATTTTGATAGCTTCTTGCGCAGGGTGGACGGGGGCTAGAGGGTTATTTACTTATCAATGTTTGCACGTCGCTGATAAGCTGCGCTACCAGCTCGCACATCTCGGAAACGGTGGATTCCTCCATGTCGAGGTAGCCTTCGTACTCGGCCAGGTTGCGCTTTTGGTGCGCGGTGTCCAACACACGCCAGCGGCTGGCGGGCCAGCCCAAGGTGTGCGTCAGGCACTGAAAGACGGTGTAGCGGTTTTCGCTGCGGTAGCCATGCCAGCGCAATGCGGCCAAGGCGGCGGCATGGGCGGCGTTGTAGGCGCTGGTAAAGCGGCCCTCAAGCGACAACTTGCTCAACATGGCATCACTCAGGCGGGTCTGCGCCATGGCGAGCATGCGGGTGACTTCCTGGGCGTTGCGCGGCTCGGCTTTGAGCTGGCCGATGCGCACCAGGTTAT
>JAYWCQ010000220.1:0-3741 GCA_043780435.1 Polaromonas sp. | reverse complement strand
GTTGAAAGCCAATATTGCGCGCAATGACAGCGATATTGCCGGCATCAAGCGTGAATTGGGACGCAACCAAGGTTCCACCGCTCGCGTCAATTGAAGTCGCTTTGAAGTCGCTCGATTTACTGGCCACCTCGGTTGCGGTGGTTCAACACTCCGGCATCGTGCTTTTTGCGAATGCTGCATTTGAAGATGCTCTAGGCACCTCGCGGCGCATGATTCAAGGCGCGCACATTTCGCATTGCTTCACAGAACCCGAGTTGATGGAAGCTGCACTCGCAGGTGCCATCGACAACCAGTTTGCAACCCTGCGTTACGACGCTAAGCTGAAGCGCTTAGGCCAAGAACCCATGCCGGTACACGTGATCGTGTCACCGACCGAAGCATCCGGCGATATTCTGGTGGAATTGCTCCCCATCGAGCAGCAAACCAAACAAGACCGCGAAGAGCGCTCGCAAGAGCAGGCGCAGGCCAACAAAGAGCTGATCCGCAACCTCGCGCATGAAATCAAAAATCCCTTGGGCGGCATTCGAGGCGCAGCGCAGCTTTTAGAGATGGAAATTGCTGACAAAAGCTTGCATGAATACACGCAAGTCATCATCCATGAGGCGGATCGCTTGCAGTCCTTGGTGGATAGGCTGCTGGCCCCGCACCGCAAGCCGCATGTGGTGGGCGATGTGAACATTCATGAAGTCTGCGAGCGTGTTCGCTCCTTGGTGTTGGCAGAATTTCCAACCGGTTTGAGCATCAAACGCCAGTACGATATTTCTATTCCCGAGTTCAGAGGCGACCGTGAGCAGCTGATACAAGCCTTGCTCAACATCGTCCACAACGCGAGTTACGCTCTAGAAAACCAGATTCAGACGGCAACAGCTGAAATCTTGCTGCAAACACGCATTGCCAGGCAGGTTACATTTGGTAAGCAGCGCTACAAATTGGCACTGGAATTGCATGTCATAGACAACGGTCCTGGCATACCGGAAGCGATCAAGGAGCGTATTTTTTACCCCTTGGTATCGGGCAGAGATGGCGGTTCTGGCTTGGGGCTCACATTGGCGCAAACCTTTGTGGGGCAGCACAATGGCTTGATTGAATGCGACAGCGTGCTAGGACGGACCGATTTCAAAATATTAATACCGCTGCTTTGATGTATTCTTGGCAGCCACTGGAAGGCAAGTAAAGTACATGAAGCCCATTTGGATCGTAGATGATGACCAATCCATCCGCTTCGTCTTAGAAAAAGCGCTACTGCGCGAAAGCCTGCCCACCCGCAGTTTTACCAACCCGCGCGATGTACTCGCCGCACTTGCGGAGCTTGAAGACGGCAGTGACCAAGCGCCGCAAATTTTGGTCAGCGACATCCGCATGCCTGGTGGCTCGGGCTTGGATTTGCTTGAAAAAGTCAAACAAAAATTCCCTGGTTTGCCCGTCATCATCATGACGGCGTATTCCGACTTGGACAGCGCCGTCTCCGCCTTTCAAGGTGGCGCGTTTGAGTATTTGCCCAAGCCGTTTGACGTGCCGAAAGCTGTCGAGCTGATTCGCCGTGCGGTGGACGAAAGCCTGCGTGAAGAAGTAGCGGAAGAGCGCATGGTGGCCGCGCCCGAAATGCTGGGCCAAGCGCCCGCCATGCAGGACGTCTTCCGCGCTATCGGCAAATTGAGTCAAAGCAATGTCACGGTGATGATCACGGGCGAGAGTGGTACCGGTAAAGAACTGGTGGCTCGTGCGCTGCACAAACATTCACCGCGTGGCGATGTCAGCAAATCAATGGCTAAATCTGGCTCAAGTTTGCTGCCCACTTTGACCCGCGAAGGCCCCTTTGTCGCCATCAACACCGCAGCCATCCCCAAAGATTTGCTGGAGAGCGAACTCTTCGGCCACGAGCGCGGTGCTTTCACAGGCGCCCAAACCATGCGCCGTGGCCGCTTTGAGCAGGCCGATGGTGGCACGCTGTTTTTGGACGAAATTGGCGACATGCCGTTTGACCTGCAAACGCGCTTGCTACGGGTCTTGAGTGACGGTCATTTTTACCGCGTCGGCGGCCACACGGCCATCAAAACCAATGTTCGCGTCATCGCTGCGACACACCAAGACCTGGAGCAACGCGTCAAAGAGGGCGGTTTCAGGGAAGATTTGTTCCACCGCTTGAACGTCATTCGCCTGCGTTTGCCCGCTTTGCACCAGCGCCGCGAAGACATTCCTATGCTGTCCAAGCACTTTTTGATTCAAAGTGCGAAGCAGCTGGGCGTTGAACCCAAGCGTTTCACTGAAGCGGCTTTGGCGCAATTGGCCGGTTTTAGCTTCCCGGGCAATGTGCGCCAGTTGGAGAATATTTGCCACTGGCTCACCGTCATGGCACCCAGCCAAGTGATTGAGCCTAAAGATTTGCCGCCAGAAGTGCAGCAAACAGTGCCTGCTGCCGTGAGCCTCAGTGCTGAGCTACCCCATCAAATCACTGAGTTACAACAAACCGTTCGCCCTGAGCCTGTCGAAGGGTTTCGACTGGCTCAACCCGAACGGGGAATGGTTGCTCAGGTTGCCGTCAATACTATGTCTATAGCCAATAGCGACAATTGGGAGCAGGGCATGTACAAAGTCGCACAACAGCTGTTGGCAACCGACCGCACCAACGTGTGGGACGAGATGACGCGCCGCTTCGAAACCCATTTGATTCAAGCCGCCCTGGACAGCAGCAAAGGCCGCCGCATAGACGCTGCGCACAAGTTGGGCATTGGCCGCAACACCATCACCCGCAAGATTCAAGAGTTGGGCTTGGGCAAAGAATAAATAAGGTTAAAAATAGCTCTAGCCGGCGTATTTATTGCCTAAAGTGCTATAAATATCATAGCGTTATAACCACCGGGGTATGGTCACTCGGGCGTTCGTTTTTACGGGGCAATTTGTCGATGACGCATGCGGTGACAGATGCTTTTAACGCGTTACTGACCAAAATATGGTCAATCCGCAAGCCTTGGTTTTTTCTAAAGCGAAAATCGCGGTAATCCCACCAGCTGTAGCATTTGGCGGGTTGCTCGAAGAGGCGATGTGAATCCGTCAAACCCAGCGCGATCAAGGCGCGCAGCTGGTAGCGTTCTTCTTCGGTGCAATGGATGGTACCTTCTAGCCCAATCGGATCCCACACGTCCAAATCATCAAAGGTGATGTTGTAGTCGCCCATGATGACCAATTTTGGATGCGTTGCCAGCTCGACCTTTAGCCAATCGCGCAGGCCGCGCAGCCAGCTCATTTTGTAGTCAAACTTCTCGCTTCCGGGCTCTTGCCCATTGGGGAAATAGGCACCGACGACACGAATGTCGCCTAATTTTTCATCAGTAACGGTGGCGGTAATCACCCGCGCCAAATCATCGGTGAAGCCCGGAATGTTCTTCACCACATCCGTCACAGGCAGCGCCGTTTTGCTCAACAGCGCCACGCCGTTGTAGGTTTTTTGACCAAACCACTGCGCGTTGTAGCCCGCTTCCAGAAACGCCGCCGCCGGAAACTTGTCGTCCGTCATCTTGGTTTCTTGCAGCGCCAGCACATCCACGGGGTGGGTGGCCAGCCAGTCCAGCACCTGCGGCAGGCGCACGGTGAGGGAGTTGATGTTCCAGGTCGCAAATTGCATGGTATTACTTGTGCAGCATTGCCAACACGCCAAGCACCAGACCAATGCCCGCAATGCCAAACATCGCGTATTCGAACCATTTTTTTCGGGTCAGCAGCGCAATCGCGGCCATCGCAATC
>JAYWCQ010000219.1:0-6642 GCA_043780435.1 Polaromonas sp. | reverse complement strand
ACAAGAATTGCCAGCGCGTCAACGAGAAGCCTTCCTCATGCGTTATTGGGAGGAGCTTGATGTGGCCGAGACTGCTGCTGCTATGGGATGCTCTGAGGGCAGCGTGAAAACGCACTGTTCCAGAGCCGTAGCGGCATTAGCCAAAGCCTTGAAAGCTCGGGGAATACAACTATGAACAGCATAAATTACAACTTATCTCGCATTGAATCGATTGATTCAGCAAAATTAGCCCAAGACCGATTCGGATTACGCATCGCTGCTCGCCTGTCTAGCGGCAACACTGAATTACCACACGACATTTCTGAACGTCTGCGCGTCGCCCGCCAACAAGCAGTCACAAATCGTAAACGCAGCCAACTTGCCTCTTCAACCAAGGCTGCTACGATTGTTTACGGTTCGGGTGGTTCTGCCAGCATGAGCTTTGACGACGAAGGTCTGAATTTGTGGAACCGCTTGGCATCTTTTCTGCCGTTGATCGCCTTGGTTGTAGGCTTGATCTCTATCGCCGTGATTCAAAACGACCTGCGTGCTACCGAATTGGCTGAAGTCGATTCCGCCTTGTTGGTTGACGACTTGCCGCCTGCCGCTTATGCTGATGCTGGTTTTGCACAATTTTTAAAATTGCACGCTGACTACAACGCCACCCACCCGGGCGCAAATGCTGGTCAATAAAAGTTATTGGTTTTATTGATATGCAGGACAAAGCTAAACTCTTTAAATTAGGATTATCAAGCGCGCTTGTTGCAGCGCTTGTTGCCTTTGCGAGCTTGGTGCCGGCACAAAACACCACCGCAACGACAACAACATCGTCTGATATTGCAACGCGAGCTGCAAAACCTGTAGTTGCTGTAGCAAAAATTGTAAAAGCACCAGCAGATACCTGGGGTAAACTGACGCCTGCGCAAAAAGCCGCGCTTCAACCTTTGTCTGCCAACTGGGCAAGCCTAGCCGAAGGCCACAAGCGCAAATGGCTTGCTGTTTCAGCTAATTTTGCGCATTTCAGCACAGAGGACAAAACAAAACTGCACGGTCGCATGACGGAATGGGCTGGTTTGAGCACGAAACAACGCGAGCAAGCCCGCATCAACTTTGCACAAACCAAAACATTGACAGCTAGCGACAAACAAGCCAAGTGGGAAAGCTACCAAGCTCTGCCGCCTGAGACCAAGCAAGCTCTGGCCAATATCAACGTTGCGCCGCAACCCACAGGCGCGGCTACTGCGGTAAAACCTGTTGCCAAAAATAAATTGGTTGACAGCACGCCGAAAGCTGACAAAGCCACGGTTCGATGAGCCAAGCTTTGGCTGACTCGACAGCACCCACGACTGAGCAATTCGCCGCGCCCAGCTTAAAGCGCCGCATGGCCTGCTGGCTGTACGAAGGTTTACTCATGTTTGGCGTTGTTTTTATCGCTGGCTACCTGTTTGGCACACTCAGCCAAACACGCCATGCACTCAACAACCGCCACGCCCTGCAGGCTTTCCTGTTCCTGATTTTTGGTATCTACTTCACGTGGTTTTGGGCCAAAGGTCAAACGCTTGCGATGAAAACTTGGAATATCCGCGTCGTATCTGTCACAGGCCAACCCATCACCCAAACACGCGCTTTGGCGCGTTATGTGTTGAGTTGGATTTGGTTTTTGCCACCACTTGCCGTACTCGCTCCGTTTTCGCTCAGTGGTGGTGAAACCGCTTTGCTCATGATCGGCTGGGTATTGGTTTATGGTTTGCTAAGCCGTTTTCAACCGCAGCAACAGTTTTGGCATGATGTTTGGGCGGGAACGCGTTTGATTGACTCAAAGCCGTTGAGCCGATAGTTGATAATCGCGGCATGCAAAACCCGAACGACACCATCAACGCTAACCACAACTCCGAAGTTAACCCGCAAAAGTCCCGTACCGGCTTGAACCGCATTATTCACGCCGGCGGATATTCCATTCAAGGCTTAATGGCTGGCTGGGGCGAAACCGCTTTTCGGCAAGAAGCCATGGCGGCATTCGTTCTTGTACCACTGGCTTTTTGGCTGGGTGACAACTGGGTGGAAACTGTCTTGTTGGCTGGCACGGTATTGATCGTGATGATTGTCGAGCTGCTCAACACCGGCATTGAAACCGCCATTGACCGCATCGGCCCCGAATGGCACGCCCTGTCCAAACGCGCAAAAGACATGGGCAGCGCTGCAGTATTGCTCAGCCTGTTGTTATGCGGCGGCGTTTGGGCGGCTGCCTTGCTGCAGCGCTTTTGTTTCTAAACTAAAAATGGCTTAAACCGCAACTTCGTCCTGCTCACCCGTACGGATGCGAACCACACGCTCCACGCTGGTGACAAAAATCTTACCATCGCCGATTTTGCCAGTACGCGCGGCTTTGACGATGGCGTCAACGCACAAATCTAAATCGGCAGATTTCACCACCACCTCGACTTTGACTTTCGGCAAAAAGTCGACCACGTACTCCGCACCACGGTACAGCTCGGTGTGGCCTTTTTGACGGCCAAAACCTTTGACTTCGGTCACTGTTAAACCCGTCACACCGCATTCAGCCAAAGCTTCTCGGACTTCTTCTAGTTTGAAAGGTTTGAGAATGGCGGTGATGAGTTTCATGGCGTACTTTCTTAAAAACTGAAAAATGGCTAAATCTTTGGCTAGCTGTAACATTCTAGGCGCTATTCGCCGCTAATCCCTAAACACGCTCTAAGCTCTGAACTTGCTAGTAATCGGATACCGCCAATCCTTACCGAAACTGCGGTGCGTGACGCGAATGCCAATCGGCGCTTGGCGGCGTTTATGTTCGTTGATTTTGATCAGATGGGTAACGCGCTGCACATCCGCCGGTGCAAAACCAGCCGCCAAAATTTCGGCAATGCTCTGGTCGTTTTCCATGTAACGCTCCAAAATCGCGTCTAGCACCTCGTAGGGCGGCAGGCTGTCTTGGTCTTTTTGGTCGGCGCGCAGCTCGGCGCTGGGCGGTCGGGTGATGATGCGTTCGGGTATCGGGTTGCTACCTGTGCCGTTCGGGTCGTTCTGGTTGCGCCACATGCAAAGCTTGAAAACGGTCGTTTTCGCGATGTCTTTGATAGCTGCAAAGCCACCAGCCATGTCGCCATACAACGTGCAGTAGCCGGTCGCCATTTCAGACTTGTTGCCCGTGGTCAACACCATGCTGCCAAATTTGTTGGACAGCGCCATCAACAGCGTGCCGCGAATCCGCGCTTGGATGTTTTCTTCGGTCGTGTCCTCTTTCAAGCCCTCAAACTCAATGGCTAAACTCTTTTTGAACGCCTCAAACTCGTGCACGATGGAAATTTCGTCATAACGCACACCCATGCGCTGCGCCATCTCGCGGGCATCTATCCAGCTGATGTCTGCGGTGTAGGGCGACGGCATCATCACGGCGCGCACTTTGTCTTTGCCCAAAGCATCGACCGCTAGCGCCAGCACCAGCGCCGAGTCAATACCACCCGACAGTCCCAAAATCGCGCCCGGAAAGCCGTTTTTACCCAAATAATCGCGAATGCCCAGCACCAAGGCGTCCCACAAATCGGCCTCGTCACTGCGTAGCGGGGCGATGGCATCCTTCTTACCATCCACCTCATTTACTACTAAATCAATAGCACTGTAGGCAATAGATACAGCGGAAAAATCCATTTTTGATGTGTTTTCAGGGAGATTTACGCCTATGTAAAGCAATTTTTCTTTAAAACACTCAGCCCTAGCCACCAACTCCGCCTTCGCATTCAACGCAAACGAGCCGCCGTCAAACACCACCTCGTCCTGCCCACCCACCAAATGCGCATAAATCAGCGGCAATCCCGTGGCTTTGACCCGATCTGCCATGCGCTGCACCCGCTCGCCGCCCTTGCCGACGTGGAAAGGCGAGGCGTTGATAACGGCCAAAACCTGCGCGCCCGCCTCTAAAGCCAGCTGCGCGGGCTCGGCAAACCACGCGTCTTCGCAGATCAGCAGCCCCACGCTGATTTGTTTGCCTTGCTCGCCGACTTGGAACACGCACACGCCCTGCCCCGGCGTGAAATAGCGCCGTTCGTCAAACACCTGGTAATTCGGCAATTCCCGCTTGGCGTAGGTTTCCAGAATTCGCCCCTCGCTGATGACGCTTGCCGCGTTAAACCGCCGCTGAATCGCCACCGATTTGCTGCGCTCGTCCCCGCCCGTGGGGTGGCCGACGACCACGATCATGCCTTTTAACCCTGCGCAAGCATTGGCGACCATTTTCACGGCATCATGGCAGGCAGAGACGAAAGCAGGGCGCAAAAACAAGTCCTCCGCCGCGTAGCCGCAGATGGATAATTCAGGCGTGAGCAGCAGCCGAGCGCCTTGTTCGTAGGCCTCGTGCGCGGCAGCAATCATTTTTTGCGCATTGCCGTGCAAATCGCCAACGATGAGATTTAATTGAGCAACGCAGATTTTGAGTGTCATAGTCAAGCTATTAAATAAAAGAAAATATCACCGTTTGCCCTGAGGTATCGAAGGGTTCTCCGATCATTTGCGTGAGGAGCCTTCGATACCTCAGTCCGAACGGAAATTTTAAACATGCCAAATAAAGATTCACTCGATTATGTCATTCGTGAACACGCCTCGCCGCTAGAGGTGAATGCCGCCGTTTGGAACGCCCTGCTCGCCCTACAAAGCCAGCCCAGCCCCTTCCTGCGCCACGAATATCTGGCCGCGATGCACCAAAGCGGAAGTGCCAGCCCTGAGACCGGTTGGACGCCGCGCTTCATCACCCTATGGCTCGGTGATGAGTTGCAAGGAGCCTGCCCGCTCTACCTCAAAGACCATTCCTACGGCGAATTCGTCTTCGACCACGCCTGGGCCAACGCCTACCAGCAGCACGGCCTGCCCTACTACCCCAAAGCCCTCATCGCCCCGCCCTTCACCCCCGTGCCCGGCTCGCGGCTGCTGGCGCGGAATGCGGATTCGCGCCAAATTCTCTTAAAAGCGGTGATTGCGTGGTGTGAAAAGCACGGGTTATCGTCCCTGCACCTGCTGTTTTGCAGCGATGAGGATGTGGAAACCTGCAAAGCCGAGGCGTTGATGCTGCGCCATACCGTCCAATTTCACTGGACAAATACGCAAGAGCCATACGCCGATTTCGACGCCTTCCTGGCCACCATGGCGCAAGACAAACGCAAAAAAATCCGTGCCGAACGCCGCAAAGTCGCCGAGGCCGGCGTCACCTTCCGCTGGTCTTTAGGCGCGGATATCAGCGATGCAGACTGGGATTTCTTCTATCGCTGCTACGAACGCACCTACTGGGAGCACGGCAATGCCCCATATTTGAGCCGTGACTTCTTCCAGCAGATGCAAACCACCATGCCCGAGAACTGGCTGCTCTTCACCGCAGAGCGCGAAGGCGTGTCAATTGCTACAAGTTTAGTAGCAGTTAAAGCAATAAATACGCCTACTATAGCCGAAAATAACATTATAAATGAGCCATCCGAGGCAGATTTAGACAAAACCAGCGAAAAAATCGCCTACGGCCGCTACTGGGGCGCGCTAGAACGCGTCGATTGCCTGCATTTTGAAGCTTGCTACTACCAGCCGATCGAATGGTGCATCAACCACGGCTACCAGCGCTTTGAAGGCGGCGCGCAGGGCGAACACAAAATGGCAAGAGCCCTGCTCCCCATCAAAGCCACCAGCGCCCACTGGCTAGCCCACCCCGCCTTTTCGGACGCCGTCCAAGGCTTCCTAGACCGCGAAGGGCAAGGGATTGAGAACTATATGGCGGATTTGGGGAGGAGGAGTCCGTTGAAGGGGTGACTTAGCACTTCAATTAAACAAGTCACGAATTTGCGTGACATTGGTTTTTATTTAGTTTTTGAATTCGAATGAAATGCTTCATGAAACACACCGTAATCTCAAGTACAAACTCAGCCTCTGAAGACGGAACTGCATCCCCATGTTTAACATATGTATTTTGAAATTTTGTGTAGTAATCGACTAATTTCACTAACATGTTAGAAAGCTCAGTAGAGCCTCCACGCACTTTCACAAACTCACCTATGGCAGACAATTGATTCTCTAAATATTTTTCATTTTCGAGCAACTGTTTCAACAGCATTTCAAGCGAAAGTCGTAAATCATCCGGCACATTTCGAGTGAAAACCCCACTTGAATGCTTCTGCAGAGCATCTTCATATGCTTTTTTAGCGCCAGAAAAATCCGAAAGCCAATGAAGTGGCCCCCAGCGCTTGGTGGGCGGTGGCGGACAGGTTGTCGCAAAAACATGCCCGCTGTATGCCGTTTGTTGCGCCTAAGTTGATGGGTTTGCACAAGTTTGTCTACCCGCGGTCTCAGCACGATGTGGTCTAAAGTGTTGCATGAAAACGCAAAATTGAGTTAAGTGTGCGTTACATGTGCGAAAATTGGCATAATTATTGATCTATCACCTCTATGACACAGCATCAACTCCCACCTGATTTGCAATCGCTCGCAGCCTTGGGCAAGCACCAAAGCTTCAAAAAGGGTGTCCTCATCTTCAAAGATGGTGACAAAGGAGATGCTCTTTACATCATGCTTGAAGGCCGCGTGCGCGCTTTCGGCTCGGCGATATCGGGCAAAGAAATCACGTATGGCTACGTCACGGCGGGAGAGTATTTTGGCGAGTTGACGCTTGACGGC
>JAYWCQ010000218.1:0-3384 GCA_043780435.1 Polaromonas sp. | reverse complement strand
CAAAGTCAATCTCGTCTAGCGCTTGTTTGCCAGAGCCGAAAAAACTGCCGAAAAGGGAACTCAAAAATGACATGTCGCGCTTTGTAAAAACAATATGCGTAATTATTTGTTGCAAAAGGATACGTGTCAAAAAATGAAAACAAAAATACTACAAAAGCGTTAATTAATGCACACTATTGGTGCGTATTTGTGCGCAAGGCGTGGACGTTTTCACCATAGCGTGGGGTAATGTCAGCCTAATCCGTCATCACAAAATCAATGAAGCCGCGCTCCACATTGGTGGAGATAAGTTTGACGCGGACTTTGTCACCCACCGCGACTTCAGTGCGCAGGTTGACCAACTTGCCCTCAACCGGCGGCGAAAAAATGCGCACCCACACGCCGTAGCTTGAACTACCTGTGACGACAGCATCAAAATACTGGCCAATGCGAGACTCCAGCAGCAGCGCCGCTTCAGACTTGCGCATGCGGCGTTCGACCTTTTGGGCGGCGTCTTCTTGCGTGGTGCAGTGCATGGCCAGTGCGCCTAGCTCAGTGTTGGAATACGGCGGCTGCTCATTCGCCAACGCGGCTTTGAGCATGCGTGAGGTGATCAAATCGGGGAAACGGCGGTTTGGCGCGGTGGAATGGGTGTAGTCGCGCACGGCCAAGCCAAAGTGCCCAATGGGCGCCCCGCCCGGCATCTCAACCACATATTCGCCGCGCCCCATGAGTTTGACGATGATGAGCGACAAATCGGGGAAACGCAGCGGATCGGCCTTGTGGCGTTTGGCCAAGAAGTTTTCCAAAGCTATGGAATCAGGCTCGCTGGGCAAGGTGTGCCCGTATTCAGCCGCTACGCCCACGATACGCAGCCAGCGCTCGGGTGAGCGCACCACCCGCCGAAGCGACGCGCCACCGCGCGACGCCAGGTAGCGCGCAGTGCAGCCGTTGGTGGCAATCATGACTTCTTCAATCAGTTGGCGGGCGCGGTTTTGCACTTGCTGTTGGATGTCGACCACGGCTTCACCTTCAAACTGGGCACGCGGCTGGAGGGTTTCAAACTCTAGCGAACCTTCGGTTCGGCGGCGTTTGCGCAGGCGCTGGGCCAAGGCGTCTTGCGTGCGCAGCTGCGCTTCCATGCCTTTGACTGTAGCTGCCGCTTCTGGCAATGCGCCCTCACCGTCTATCCAGGCGCTCACGGCGTCATAGGCCAGCTTGGCTTGGTTGCGCACTTTGGCGCGATAAATGGTGGCGCCGGCTAGGGAAGTATCAGCACGAAAAACCATCTCGGTCACCACAGCCAAGCGGTCTTCATCGGGGTTGAGAGAGGTTAAATCGGTGCACAGCTTGTTGGGCAGCATGGGGAAAATGCGCGCCGAGGTGTAGACCGAGGTGGTGTTGGTGCGGGCGTGGTCATCAATCGGCGTGCCTATTTTGACCAGGGCGTCTACATCGGCAATGGCGACGCGTAGTTTGATCTTGCCGTCGGGCATGGTTTCGCTGACGGTGAGCTGGTCTAAATCTTCGGAATCGTCGTTGTCAATGGAGCACCAAAGTAGGCTGGTCAAGTCGCGAATACCTTCACCCGCTTCCTGTGACGCGCCTTGGATTCGGCTGAGTTGATGCTCCACGCTGGATGAGAATTCGGACAGCAAGCCGCGCTCGGTCATCGCGGCGATGGAGATGCGCACCAAGTCGGAACGCTGGTGGCGCTGCGAGCGCTCGTTTTGTTTGTTTTGGCTCATGCTGTCAATATACAGTGTTGTTTGATGTGAATCAAATGACTTGGTTTGCTCAAAAGTAAACTGGGTACATTACAACTATGCAATCAGCTAGCAACAATCCGAAAAACTCGGCAATCGCATCGCCGCGCATTCGCAGCATCAGCTTGCTGCAGCCGCTGCAATGGTTGGCGCTGGCTTGGCGAGATATGGCGCGCTGCGGTTGGATCAGTTTTGCGCATGGCTTGGTGCTGGCGCTGCTGGGTTGGCTGATTTTGCTGCTGGCGCAGGACAGGTTTTGGCTGCTGGCGGGTACGTTTTCAGGCTTTTTAGTGATTGCGCCGGTGCTGGCTACCAGCCTGTATGCGTTCAGCCGCGCTGTTGAGCGTGGTGAAAAAGCTGATTTTCGTTTGGTACTTAAAACCTGGCTCAACTGGCAAAGCGGTCACACCAACAAATGGGGCAACGACTATTGGGCGCTGGTGCAGTTTGGCAGCTTGCTGGCACTGGCCGCATTGGGCTGGATGCTGACATCTGCCGCTTTTGTGACGCTGTTCACGCCCGTACCCGTGAACTCACCGCTTGAATTTGTGCGCCATGTGATGCTGGCTGAAGATGGTTTTGTGTTTGAGCTGTGGCTGGGTCTGGGCGGCTTGCTGGCTGCGCCCATATTTGCCTCTAGCGCGGTGGCGATTCCGCTGTTGCTGGACCGCCGCGTTACCCTGCTGCAAGCGGTGCTGGCCAGCTGGCGCGCCGTGTTCGAAAACCCGGCGCCTATGGCGTTTTGGGCCTTCCTCATCATGGCGTTCACGCTGTTGGGTTTTGCGTCGCTGCTGTTGGGTTTGGTCGCCATCATGCCCATGCTGGGGCACGCCAGCTGGCATGCTTACCGAGATCTGGTAGATGCGAGCGACTTGCCTGAGCGCACATCGAGTACACAAACGCCGAGCACCCCGGTAAAAGACAAGGCGAGCCACTGATGTTTGGCTACACCGAAGCCCAAATTGCTGGTTTTGGCATGACCTTTGGCGTGGGCGCTTTCATGCTGTACATGCTATTCATCATTGGGCAGCTGGCATGGGAGTCAAAAGCCGGCAAGTTTGGCGCTTTTGTGATTTTCTTGGGACTGGGCTTTGGGATGGTGGGCTTTGTCGCCAAGTATTTGATTCAGTGGGTGATGGGGATCAAATAATTTTAATTGCTTTTGCTATAAATAAAATAGCATTTTAAACAATAAATACGCTGGATAGATAGTTATTTACCCCTAATCAAAGCTGCGCTGGAATTGCACTTCGCCACCAAACTTCTGGGTCAGGTTGTCAATATACTTTTCAACCATCTTTTCAAACTCGCCTTGCACAATCGGGGTGACCACCATTTTCATCAAACTTGGCAGCGGAATTTCTAAATCACCGTTGATTTACAGCACCAAATTGGTTGATTTTTTGTTGTCTCGAATCACCCAACTGCCGGACACCAAAGCGTTGCCTTCGTTTTTCACCGGTGACCAATTGACGATGCCTTTGGCTTTGTTGGAGGTGTATTTGGATGCGTAAATCGTTTGCAAATTCAGCGAAGCAACGCCGATTTTCTCCATCTCCCAGCGGTAAGTGTTGCTGCCCAAATCGACCAATTTATCGACTTTGGGGAAGAAGCTGGCCGAAGTGGGCACGTCTGACAG
>JAYWCQ010000217.1:0-8000 GCA_043780435.1 Polaromonas sp. | reverse complement strand
CACTGGCGAGCGCGAAGCTTTTATTGCGCGCTCTGAAGGTGAAAAAACCGCTGTGATCAACAAAGCGCAGGGTGAGGCTGCGGCCATTTCTGCGGTGGCAGACGCCAATGCGCATGCGATTCAAGTGGTCGCTAATGCGATTCGCCTACCCGGCGGTGCTGAGGCGGTGCAACTCAAAGTCGCTGAAAGAGCGCTGGATGCGTATGGCAATGTCGCCAACGATGCAGCCACCACCTTGATCGTGCCCAGCGACATGAGCCAAGTCGCCGTCTTGATCGCCTCGGCTATGAAAATGGTGCAGACTACAAAAGTTTAATTCATCACAGTAAAGAAAAGTTATGAAAATCATTGATTCCATCACCACCCAAGCCGCCGGCATTGCCGCGATTCGCAAACAAATTCACGCCAACCCTGAGCTTTGCTTTGCTGAAGTGCAAACGGCAGATTTGGTCGCCGCCAAGTTGACGGAGTGGGGTATTCCCATGCACCGTGGCATGGGTACGACGGGTGTGGTGGGCATCATTAAAAACGGTACGTCTGATCGTGCGATTGGTTTGCGTGCAGACATGGATGCTCTGCCCATGCAGGAATACAACACCTTTGCCCACGCCAGTAAAAACGCCGGCAAGATGCATGCTTGCGGGCACGATGGCCATACGGCGATGCTGTTGGCTGCAGCGCAGCATTTAGCCAAAAATCGCAATTTTGACGGCACGGTGTATTTGATTTTTCAGCCCGCTGAAGAAGGCGGCGGTGGCGCGCGCGAAATGATCAAAGACGGCTTGTTCGAGAAATTCCTCATGGAAGCCGTTTACGGCATGCACAACTGGCCAGGCATGCAAGTGGGTAAATTCGCGGTGAGCGCAGGGCCGGTGATGGCATCTAGCAACGAATTCAAAATTGTCATTCATGGCAAAGGTGGCCACGCTGCCCTGCCGCACGATGGCATTGACCCTGTTTTGGCGGCTTGCCAAATGGTGCAAGCGTTTCAAACCATCATCAGCCGCAATAAAAAACCGATTGAAGCTGGCGTGATTTCAGTCACCATGATTCATGCGGGTGAGGCGACCAATGTGATTCCAGACAGTGTGGAAATTCAAGGTACGGTACGCACCTTTACCTTGGAATTGCTAGATTTGATCGAAAAACGCATGCGCGAGATTGCAGAGCACACCAGTGCCGCGTTTGGCGCTACCTGTGATTTTGAGTTTGACCGCAACTACCCGCCAACGATCAACTCAGCCGCAGAGGCCAACTTTGCCGCCCAAGTGATGGGCGACATCGTGGGCGCAGCCAACGTGCTGCCGCAAGAGCCGACCATGGGCGCGGAAGACTTTTCGTACATGTTGCTGGCGAAGCCCGGTGCTTATTGCTTCATCGCCAATGGTGAAGGTGATCACCGTGCCATCGGCCATGGCGGCGGGCCATGCATGCTGCACAACCCAAGCTACGACTTCAATGACGATTTGATACCGCTGGGCGCGACATTTTGGGTGCGATTGGTGGAAGAATCTTTGAAGGCGGGCGCTAATGGATTAATGGGATTGAAGGAATTTCCGAAATGATCGGATTAGCAGATGCGTTTTCCGCAGTCAAACCCATCGCAGCAGGTGCTTCTGCGTGGGAAGGGCAAACGATCAGCCTTGCTAGACAAGCTTTGTTCAAAGCCGTGGATGCGTTGGTTAAAGCGTGATAGATCGTAAATTTATATATAAAAATCGTAGAAAAATTAGTATGGATAAGACAGTAAGCATGCCGCTAGATGTGGTGATCATGGCGGCGGGCAAGGGTACGCGGATGAAAAGCACACTACCCAAGGTGCTGCATCGTTTAGGCGGTAAGCCGCTTTTAGAGCATGTGATTGATGCGGCGGCGCAATTGAACGCCAGAAGCGCTGTGGTGATTACGGGCCATGAATCTAAAGTGGTTCAAAGTGCTATAAATTCAATATCATTTAAGGCAATAAATACGCCGGGTACAGCTGTATTTGATGCCTATAAATCGATAAGTTCAGTGTTGCAAGAGCCGCAGCTGGGTACGGGAAACGCCGTACAACAAACCGTGCCAGTTTTGCCAGATGATGGCATGGTTTTGGTGCTCAGTGGCGATGTGCCATTGACGCAAGTTGACACCTTGCGGGCGTTGATTGAGACGTCTGGTGGCGATAAATTGGCGCTGCTGACGATTGATTTCGATAATCCAGCGGGATATGGCCGCGTTGTTCGTAGCAATGACGCGGGGCGTGGTGCTGTGCAAGCCATCGTCGAGCAAAAAGACGCGAATGACGCACAAAAACTGATCAAAGAGGTTTACAGCGGCATCATGGCTGTACCAGCCAAATTGTTAAAAGGCTGGCTGACACGTTTGGACAACAAAAACGTCCAGGGCGAGTATTACTTGACGGATATTGTGAAATTCGCCGTGGCGGATGGTTTGATCGTGGTGGCGCACAAAATTGACGACGCGGCGCAAGTGGCGGGTGTGAATAGCCCTGTTCAATTGGCTGAGCTGGAGCGCGTTTATCAATTGCGCCAAGCTAAAACGCTGATGGAGCAGGGCGTTCGCCTGGCTGACCCGGCACGTTTTGACCTGCGTGGCAGCTTAACGTGCGGTCAAGATGTGGAAATTGATATCAATTGTATTTTTTCGGGGCAAGTCAATTTGGGCGCTGGCGTGAAAGTAGGCGCTCACTGCGTGATTTCTAACGCGGTGATTGCCGATGGTGCGGTGATTCATCCATTTACCCACATAGAGGGTGAGAAATTAGGTGTGTCGGTTGGTGCGGGTGCGTTAATCGGACCTTTTGCTCGACTTCGCCCAGGTGCGACTTTGGGCAAAGAGGTGCATATCGGCAACTTCGTCGAGGTCAAAAACGCCACTTTAGCCGATGGTGCAAAAGCCAACCACTTGGCGTATTTGGGCGATGCGACCGTGGGCGAACGGGTCAATTTTGGGGCTGGCAGCATCACCGCCAACTATGACGGCGCGAACAAACACCGCACGGTGATAGAGTCCGACGTGCATGTGGGCAGCAACTGCGTGTTGGTCGCACCGGTAACCATAGGCGCGGGTGGTACGGTGGGCGGTGGTTCGACCATCACCAAAAGTACGCCTGCAGGTGTACTCAGTGTGGCGCGAGGCAAGCAAGTCAGCATTACCAACTGGCAGCGGCCTAAAAAGATCGCAAAATAGCCAGAACGGTACACAACTGTCATGGCAAGTATTCGCACACTGGCCGATCTGAGCCAAGTCAAGCAAACGTTGGCTGATCAGCAGGCCAAACACGCCGCAGAGGAAGCCGCTAAAAAGGCGGCAGACGCTTTAAAGCTTGCTAATAAAAATCTCTTTGCAAGCAGTGTTGGTATCGTGCAGCCGATATCAAACAAGCCTAAGGTGCTATCAAAAACAAAACAACCTGAGCCCAACCCTGTGCAACAAAAGCGCGACGATGCGGCTGTGCTGCGCGAGTCTTTGAGTGACGAGTTTGATGTTGAATCGCTGTTGGATATTGATGATTCCCTGAGTTTTCGACGCCCAGGCATTGGCACAGACGTGACAAAAAAGCTACGTCAGGGTATTTGGAGCATCCAGCGGCAGGTCGATTTGCACAATATGCGCACCGACGAGGCGAGGGATGCACTGGGTGCTTTCATCCGCGAAGCACACAAGCACGGCATGCGCTGCGTGCGGGTGGTGCATGGGAAAGGGCTGGGTTCACCGGGTAAAGAGCCAGTTTTGAAGGCTAAAGTCAAAAGCTGGTTGATCCAAAAGCAAGAAGTCTTGGCTTTTGTTCAGGCAAAACCCGCTGAGGGTGGCGCTGGCGCACTTGTCGTGCTGCTGCAACCACAGTTGAAACGCCAAATTTCGTCTCAACATTAGGAACTACAATCCTAAGTTGGCTTTTTTGCCCTATGGTTGTTTACGAAGTTGTTGACGACCCCACACTATTCAGGAGATTCCATGTTTATTTCTTCCGCCATCGCCCAAACCGCCCCTGCCGCAGCCGCTTCTGGTGGCGACATGATGTCCACATTGACCAGCATGCTGCCCTTGGTGCTGATGTTTGTGGTGCTGTATTTCGTGATGATCCGCCCGCAAATGAAAAAGCAAAAAGAGCACCGCACCATGATCGACGCCTTGGCCAAGGGTGACGAAGTCGCCACAGCGGGTGGCTTGCTCGGCAAAGTGACCAAGTTGGGCGAAGGCTACTTGAGCTTGGAAATCGCCAACGGCGTTGAAGTTCAGCTGCAGCGCAGCGCTATCGTGCAGGTATTGCCAAAAGGCAGTATCAAGTAAGCAAGAGCCAGCATCCAGTAAGCAGCCTGCAAAGCGTTGTTTCGTTCGTAGTTTAATTCGTTAAAAAAGCGCTATCATGAATCGTTACCCGGTTTGGAAATATGCGATCATTTTGATCGTTCTTTTGGTGTCCGTGCTTTTCACGTTGCCCAACTTTTTTGGCGAAGCGCCTGCGGTGCAGGTCTCCAGTGCTAAATCCAGCATCAAAGTAGACAGCACGACGCAGACCAAGATTGAAGAAGCCCTGAAAGCCGCCGGTTTAACGCCTGATGGCATCACCTTCGATGGCAAATCCATCAAAGCACTTTTCAAGGACACGGACACGCAGTTAAAAGCGAAAGACGCGATTCAGAAAAGTTTGGTACCTGATGCCGGTGCGCCGAATTATGTGGTAGCTTTGAACTTGGTGCGCCGCTCACCCGCTTGGTTGAACGCCATCGGTGCTGCACCCATGTATTTGGGTTTGGATTTGCGCGGTGGCGTGCACTTCATGCTGCAGGTGGACATGGCCGCAGCGCTGACTAAAAAGACAGAGTCGTTGACCGGTGATATTCGCTCTGCCTTACGTGAGAAAAATGCGCGCCATGGCGGTGTGTCGCGCAATGGCTCCAACATTGAAATCAGATTCCGCGACCAAGAAACATTGGCTGCAGCTAAAAAAGTGCTCGCTGATCAATTCTCGGAATTGGCGACCAGCGATGCGCCTGAAGGCACTGAGTACAAATTAACCGCAACCATCAAACCCGAAGCGGCTTTGAAAATTCAGGATCAAGCGCTGAAACAAAATATTGTGACTTTGCACAACAGAATCAACGAGTTGGGTGTGGCCGAGCCGGTGATTCAGCAACAAGGCTTGGACCGCATTGTGGTTCAACTGCCTGGTGTGCAAGACACCGCAAAAGCCAAAGATATTTTGGGTCGCACTGCAACGCTTGAGTTGCGTATGGTCGATGAATCGGCCGAAGGCCAAGCGGCAGAAACCAATTCTGGCTCCGTTCCGTTTGGTTCTGAGCGTTTCTTAGAACGCAATGGCCGACCCGTGATTGTCAAAAAACAAGTCATCTTGACGGGTGAAAATTTGACGGACGCGCAAGCGGGCATTGATGGGCAAACCCAAGGTGCGACGGTGAATTTGAGCTTGGATGCCAAAGGCTCGCGTATTTTTGCGGACATCACGCGTGAAAATATCAACAAGCGCATGGCGATTATTTTGTTTGAAAAAGGCAAAGGCGAAGTCGTCACAGCGCCAGTCATCCGTTCTGAAATCAACGGTGGTCGGGTGCAAATTTCTGGCAGCATGAACACGACAGAAGCCAACGACACAGCTTTACTCTTGCGTGCTGGTTCATTGGCTGCCCCCATGGAAATCATCGAAGAAAGCTCGATTGGCCCAAGTTTGGGCAAAGACAACATCGACAAGGGTTTCCACAGTGTGACGTGGGGCTTTTTGGTCATCATTGCCTTCATGTGCGTTTACTACATGATGTTTGGCGTGTTTTCATCGATTGCACTTGGCGTTAATTTGTTGATGCTGGTAGCAGTGCTATCCATGTTGCAAGCGACTTTGACTTTGCCAGGCATTGCCGCCATGGCCTTGGCGCTGGGTATGGCGATTGACTCGAATGTGCTGATCAACGAACGTGTACGGGAAGAGCTGCGAAACGGTTCGTCTCCGCAAGCCGCTATTGCGACAGGTTTTGACCGCGCATGGGCAACTATTTTGGACTCGAATATCACAACGTTGATTGCGGGCGTTGCCCTTTTGGCATTTGGCTCAGGGCCGGTGCGCGGTTTTGCGGTGGTGCATTGCATTGGTATTTTGACCAGCATGTTCTCCGCCGTGTTCTTCTCGCGCGGTTTGGTTAATTTGTGGTACGGGCGGCAAAAGAAGCTCAAATCGGTGTCTATTGGCACGGTTTGGACGGCTGACGCCGACGCTAAAACACAATCAACGATCACTAAATAAGGAGACGAATCATGGAATTTTTTAAGATTCGCAAAGACATCCCGTTCATGCGCCATGCCTTGATATTCAATGCTGTGTCGTTGATCACCTTTGTACTCGCCGTATTTTTCCTCTTCTCGCGCGGATTGCATTTGTCGGTTGAATTCACCGGTGGCACGGTGATGGAGGTGAGCTACTCACAACCTGCTGATCTAGAAAAATTACGCGGCAAAGTTTCCAGCTTGGGCTTTGCCGATGTGCAGGTGCAAAACTTTGGCACAGCACGCGATGTGATGATTCGCCTGCCCGCTCAAAAGGGCGTGAGCTCGGCACAGCAGAGCGACAAGGTCATGGCGGCGCTGAAGGCAGATTCTGCCGATGCCAATTTACGCCGCACCAACTTCGTCGGTCCTTCTGTTGGTGAAGAGCTGGTTGTTGATGGTCTCAAAGCATTGGGTTTTGTGGTGTTGGGCATCATGATTTATTTGGCTGTTCGCTTTGAGTGGAAATACGCGGTTGCCGCCATCATTGCGAACTTGCATGACGTGGTCATTATTTTGGGATTTTTTGCATACTTTCAATGGGAGTTTTCGCTCTCCGTGCTGGCTGCTGTGCTGGCCGTGCTGGGCTACTCGGTGAATGAATCCGTGGTTATTTTTGACCGAATCCGTGAAAACTTCAAGCGTTTCCGCAAAATGAACACGGAAGAAATTATTGATAATGCGATCACATCCACTATCAGCCGTACCATCATCACGCACGGTGCTACGCAGATCATGGTGTTGTCCATGCTGCTGTTTGGTGGGCAAACCCTATTTTACTTTGCGCTGGCGCTGACGATTGGCATTTTGTTTGGTATTTATTCGTCCGTGTTCGTCGCCGCTGCCATTGCCATGTGGTTGGGCATCAAGCGGGAAGACTTGATCAAAACGGCGCCCGTGGCAAAAAAACCAGGCGACCCTACTGACGAAAACGACGGCGCTGTCGTCTAAAGTCGTTTTGTTGTTGGTGAGCTAACCAACAACAACACTCTGGTTAACCTGCAACTACCCGCTGGTAGAGGCCGCCCGGCAATCGGGCGACTTGACCGTCTAGCTCAAGTTCCATCAAACGCACTTGCAAGGTGGCAGCATCCCAGCCGGTGCGAGCGACCAAAGCGTCCAAGCTGACGGGGTCATAACCCAGCGATTTCACCAAATCGTCGGGTTCTACATCTTCAATAGCTGTTGCGGCATTGTTTGTTCGCAATAGTTTCGAAGGCGGCACCAAGGGTGGTGTCAGTTGCAGCCTTAGCTCTTCCAACACATCTTGCGCAGATTCCACCAACTTTGCGCCTTGTTTCAACAAAGCATGGCAGCCACGTGATTGCGTTGAATGGATAGAGCCAGGAATCGCGAAAACCTCTTTGCCCTGCTCATTGGCCAAGCGCGCTGTAATCAGCGAGCCAGATTTCACTGCAGCTTCTACTACCAAAGTACCTAAACTCAAGGCGGAAATAATACGGTTGCGTTTCGGAAAATTCGCTGGCAAAGGTGGTGTGCCTAGCGGAAATTCACTGATCATCAACCCATGTTGCACGATGCGGTGCGCCAACGCCAGATGCTTGCTCGGGTACACACGGTCTAATCCCGTCCCAATCACCGCAATAGTGCAGCCTTCATCATTGTTTTGTTGCCCTTCCATGGCGCCTTCATGCGCTGCCCCGTCGATACCCAGCGCTAGCCCAGAAACGACGACCAAGCCCGCTTGCGTGAACGAT
>JAYWCQ010000216.1:0-8173 GCA_043780435.1 Polaromonas sp. | reverse complement strand
TCGTGTTTTTAGCGCTTATCAGTGTTAGTTTGGGTGTTTTGAATTTGTTACCGCTGCCTGTGCTCGATGGCGGCCATCTGATGTATTATCTCTGGGAAGGTGTGACCGGAAAGGCAGTTTCCGAACTGTGGACTGAGCGCCTTCAGCGAGGCGGCGTTGCCCTGCTTTTTAGTATGATGTTCATAGCGCTTTACAACGACGTGACAAGACTATTTTCTATTTAATGAAACAAACACATAAACCAAATTTTAGTTGCAAGCTGGTAAAGAGCGGGCGAAAAGCAATATTTTTAGCGGCCACGCTCTTGGCTTCGACAGCGACATGGGCTGTGACGCCGTTTGCTGTCAAAGACATTCGTGTTGAAGGCTTGCAACGTGTCGAACCCGGTACTGTGTTTGCCACTTTACCCTTTCGTATTGGCGATACTTATGACGATGAGAAGGGTTCTGTCGCCATTCGATCATTGTTTGCTTTGGGTGTTTTCAAAGATGTACGCGTTGAGGTGATTGGTGATGTATTGGTGCTGATTGTTGAAGAGCGTCCGACCGTGGCTGGGATTGAATTTTCAGGCACCAAAGAGTTTGACAAAGAAGCTCTGACACGAGCCATGCGTGAAATTGGTTTGACCGATGGCCGCCCGTTCGATAAAGCGCTGTTGGACAAAGCGGAGCAAGAGTTGAAACGCCAGTATTTGACGCGAAGCTTGTATGCGGCGGAAATTGTCACGACGGTAACGCCCATTGAACGAAATCGCGTCAACCTAACATTCAGTGTGGTTGAGGGTGATGTCGCCAAAATCAAAGAAATTCGCATCACGGGTAACAAAGCGTTCAGTGAATCAACCTTACGAGGTCTGTTTGACTTGGATACGGGCGGCATTTTGAGTTGGTACACTAAAAGTGACCGTTACACCCGGTCAAAATTGAATGCAGACATTGAAACCATGCGCTCCTATTATTTGGCGCGCGGTTTTCTAGAATTCAAAGTAGAAACAACACAAGTATCTATTTCTACAGATAAAAAAGATATTGCAATTGCGATAGAAGTCGTCGAGGGTGAACGATTTACTGTGTCAGATGTCAAGCTTGCGGGCAGTTTCTTGGGTAGAGACGATAAATTCAAATCTTTGGTGACAGTAGCGGCCGGGCAAGAGTACAGCGCAGACAAAATTGCCGAGACCAACAAAGCGATGGTCAGCTACTTTGGCGATTTTGGATTTGCATTTGCACGTATTGTTGTGAAGCCTGAAATAGATCGTGCTAAAAATCAAGTTGCTTTGACCTTGACCGCTGAGCCTGGCCAACGTGCATATGTCCGAAGAATCAACATTTCAGGCAACAACAGAACACGTGATGAGGTTATTCGACGAGAGCTACGGCAGTTTGAGTCATCGTGGTACGACGGCGATAAATTGCGGACATCGCGAGATCGCGTAGATCGCTTGGGCTTTTTCAAAGATGTCCAATTTGACACCCAAGAAATACCTAATGCACCAGATCAGGTCGATATCAATATTGTCGTTGCAGAGAAGCCCACCGGTAACATTAACTTCGGTGCCGGCTACTCAACATCTGACAAGTTGACGTTCCAGTTCGGCATCAAACAAGAAAATATTTTTGGCAGCGGTAATTATTTAGGTGTTGATGTGAATACCAGCAAGTTAAATCGCGCGTTGAGCATCACCACCGTTGATCCCTACTTCACCGAAGATGGCATATCTCGAATCTACGATGCTTACTATCGTACAACCTCTCCAGCCAGTGCTGGCACGGGTAATTACAAGGTTGAAACTATTGGTTTGGGTGTGAAATTCGGTATTCCAGTGAGCCCAATCGACACTATTTATATAGGTGGAGGCGCTGAACAAAACAAGATATTTACAGGCACTAATTTGCCAGCCGCTTACCTTGATTACGCGAACCAATTCGGGTACAGCAGTTATGCTATTCCATTGACTTTGGGCTGGTCGCGCGATGATCGGGACAGTGCTTTAATCCCAAATTCTGGAAAACTACAAAAGTTGTCAACTGAGTGGAGTCCGGCTGGCGACGTGAACTATATCAAAGCATCAGCACAATATCAGCAATATATTCCTTTGAACAAGCAATTCACGCTTGCATTTAACGGTGAGTTGAATTGGGGTAAAGGCCTGCAAGGTAAGCCATTCCCCGTGTTCAAAAACTCATACTCTGGTGGCTTAGGCTCGGTTCGTGGTTTCGAGTCATCTTCGCTTGGACCTTTAGACGTAACCACAAATACAGCTCTCGGTGGGTCGAAAAAAATCACATTTAATACGGAATTTATCACGCCATTCCCAGGTGCTGGCAACGATAAAAGCCTGCGTTTGTATGCCTTCTTTGATGTTGGCAATGTTTACGGCGAAAATGCTCCCGTCTTGTTGAGCGAGATGCGCGCCTCAACAGGCGTTGGCATAAGCTGGATTTCGCCCATCGGCCCCTTACGGCTTGCGTATGCAAAACCCATCAGAACGTTTGCTGGAGATAAAATACAAAAAGTACAATTTCAGATCGGAACCGCTTTCTAATGAAAATCTCTGTTAATTCATCACGTCATCAATACCTCGTTATTCTGGCGATTGGCTTGGCCAGTTTGTCTGCAGCTGTGACAGCTCAAGAAGTTAAAATCGGTTTTATCAATACCGATCGCATTTTTCGAGATGCCAATTCTGCCAAAACAGCTCAGACTAAATTAGAGCAGGAGTTCATGAAGCGTGAAAAAGAGCTGAATGATCAGGGTGCACAAATCAAATCTGCGGCTGACAAATTGGAGAAAGATGCGCCTACATTGTCTGAAGCGCAACGTACCTCACGCCAAAAGCAGCTCACTGATCAAGATCGTGACTTTCAGCGTAAGCGCCGTGAGTTTCAAGAAGATCTGAATGTTCGTAAAAATGAAGAGTTGCAAATCGTTCTAGAACGGGCCAATAAAGTGGTGAAACAGGTCGCTGAGGCTGAAAAGTACGATTATGTTTTGCAGGAAGCGGTTTACGTCAACCCTAAGCACGACATTACAGAAAAAGTGCTTAAAGTTTTGAACGCTGCAAAATAAGCGCTATACGACTACCGCATCCCGTTTTGTTTTGATTCGCGTGTGGCCATTTTTTTACATCAAATCACTGAAGCTTTAGGCGGGCTACTTCATGGAGATGCCAACCAGCAAATCACTGGCCTGGCTTCTCTTAAGCAAGCGACATCTTTTGATATTAGCTTTTTAAGCAATATCAAGTACGAGCAAGAATTGGCAGACTCTAAAGCTGCTTGTGTCATCGTCAGTCCGCATCTTGCCTCACTTGCTGAGAAGCGTGGTTCGTACATTGTCACCGACCAGCCGTATGTTTATTTTGCGTTGTTGACACAGTTTTGGAAACAACAGCATTCGCCTAAAAACGCAGGTTCTATACACCCTAGCGCTATTGTTGATGGCACTGCAGTTATTGACAAAACAGCAGTGATTGGCGCTTTGTGCGTTGTCGAAGCCAATGTACGTATTGGTGCAAACACTGTGCTCAAATCACGCGTTACCGTGAGTGAGGGCTGCGTTGTAGGTGGCAATTGCATCTTGCACTCAGGCGTTGTCATCGGTGCAGATGGTTTCGGTTTTGCACCGAAAAAATCAGAGCATGGGTTAACTTGGGTAAAAATTGAGCAATTGGGCGCTGTGACAATTGGCAATGACATTGAAATCGGTGCCAATACCTGTGTAGATCGTGGCGCATTGCACGACACTGTAATTGAGGATGGTGTGAAACTCGATAATTTGATTCAAATTGGTCACAACGTTCGTATTGGTAAACATGCCATCATTGCAGCAGCTACAGCTGTTGCTGGCAGTACAGAAATCGGTGCCTACTGCATGATTGGTGGTTGCGTCAGCATCGCTGGGCATTTGTCGATTGCACCGCATACCGAAATATCAGGCGCTTCCGTGGTGACCCATTCGATTCACAAAGCGGGCACATACACGGGCTTGTTTCCGCTAGATGACAATGCTTCTTGGGCTAAAAATGCCGCCGCTTTGAAGCAATTGTCCAGCTTGCGAGATAGACTACGGTTGATAGAAAAAAATAAACAATAATTAAAATATTAAAGAAAGAAAAACACACAATGATGGACATTTACCGCATTCTCAAGCAACTGCCTCACCGCTATCCCTTTGTGTTGGTGGACAGAATCACCGAGCTTGAAAAAGGAAAATACATCAAAGGCTACAAAAACGTTTCTATCAATGAGCCGTATTTTGTCGGGCACTTCCCACACCGCCCAGTGATGCCTGGCGTATTGATTGTCGAAGCCTTGGCGCAAACAGCAGCACTGCTCGGTTTTGACACGCTTGGTGTCACACCTGACGAGAAAACCATGTTTTACTTTGCCGGTATTGATGGCGTGCGTTTTAAGAAACCAGTCGCCCCGGGTGATCAACTTTGGTTAGAAATGCACGTTGACCGCGTCCGTTCTGGCATGTGGAAGTTTAAAGGCCAGGCCACGGTCGACGGCGAAGTGGTTACAGAGGCTACCATCATGTGCACCATTCGTATGTTGGGTGAAGACGATTGATTCACGCAACAGCAATAGTTGACCCCAAAGCGCAGCTAGACAGCAGCGTTGAGATTGGCCCTTATAGCGTGGTTGGCCCGCATGTCCGCATGGGTGCTGGTACGCGTGTGGGAGCGCATTGCGTTATTGAAGGTCACACGACCATTGGCAAAGACAACCAGATTTTCCAATTCAACTCGATTGGTGCGATTCCGCAAGACAAAAAATATGCTGGTGAGCCCTGTGAACTGCATCTTGGCGACCGCAACACCATCCGTGAGTTTTGCACCTTAAACATTGGCAGCCCAGGCGACACAGGGATGACGCGCGTGGGGGATGACAATTGGATCATGGCTTACGTGCATATTGCTCACGACTGCCAAGTGGGTAATAAAACGATTTTGGCAAACAATACAACGCTGGGTGGTCATGTGCATTTGGCAGACTGGGTAATCATCGGTGGCCTTACGGGCATTCACCAATTCGTCAAAATTGGCGCGCATGCCATGGTGGGCTTTTCCAGTGCTGTCACGCAAGATGTGCCACCCTTCATGATGGCCGACGGTAACCCGTTGGCTGTGCGCGGCTTCAATGCTGAAGGGCTGCGCCGCCGCCAATTTAGCGAAGAGCGTATTTCCGCCGTCAAGCAGATGCACAAACTGCTGTACCGAACAGGTAAAACATTGGCGCAAGCTGCTAGTGAGATTGCCGAGCTTGCACAAAGCATTCCCCAAGCAGCAGCTGATGTGGCCTTGATGAGCCACTTCTTAGCGCACAGCACGCGTGGAATAGCACGTTAAGAGGCTAGGTGAGCGATAAGGTGAATGCAGTATCCCCCCGGTTTTCACTGGTAGCTGGGGAGGCATCTGGCGATTTATTGGCAGGTTTACTCTTAGACGGCATGCAGCAACGCTGGCCGCAGATGCAAGCCAGTGGCATTGGCGGCGCCCGCATGTTGGAGCGTGGTTTCAAAGTTTGGTGGCCTAGCGATAAATTGTCCGTTTTCGGATATATCGACGCTTTACGCCACTACCGCGAGATTTTGGGCATCCGCAACCAGCTCAAAGCCAAGATTTTAGCCAACCCGCCGGATGTGTTTATCGGCGTTGATGCCCCCGATTTCAACCTTGATTTAGAGGCCGATTTGCGTCAAACAGGTATCAAAACCGTGCATTTCGTCTGTCCATCCATTTGGGCATGGCGACCCAAACGGGTAGAAAAACTCAAAAAAAGCTGTGACCACGTGCTCTGCGTCTTCCCGTTTGAGCCTGAAATTTTGGCCAAACATGGCATTCCTGCGACGTTTGTTGGGCATCCGCTGGCGTCCGTCATACCCATGCAGCCTGACAAAGCCCAAGCTCGGCAGCTGCTGGGTTTGGATGAGACAGACAAAGTCGTTGCCCTCTTGCCTGGTAGCCGGCTTGCTGAAATAAAACACCTTTCACCAAGGTATTTTAAGGCTATAGCCTATATTATTGTTGATTATCCCGCTATGAAATTTATAGTACCTTCGATACCAAAACACATTCCTTTGCTGCAAACAATAGCAAAAGAATGTGGTGTTGAAGGAGTCGTTCAAATCATTTCTGGCCAGTCACACACCGCGCTGGAAGCCTGTGATGTGACCTTGATCACCAGCGGAACTGCCACCTTAGAAGCCGCTTTGTACAAGCGCCCCATGGTCATCGGATACGCGCTAAATTGGCTCAGCTATGAGATCATGAAACACAAAAAAATGCAGCCATGGGTGGGGTTGCCGAATATTTTGAGCGGCAAATTTGTCGTCCCAGAGCTGATTCAAGATGCCGCTACCCCCGAGGCTTTGGCCGCTGCAACCTTGGCATGGTTTGATGCCCCTGAAAAAATAGCTGATTTAGAGCGACAATTCACTACCTTGCACACCCAATTGCTCAGAAACACCTCAAAATTAGCCGCCGATGCCATCGCCCAAGTCCTCAATCAAACCGCCAAAGCTGGTTAAAAAAACAGTTTCAAAGACAGCAGCGCCTGATAAAACGGCCATGAAAGCATCTAAAAACTTGGCAAAAAAACAGTCTAAGAGCCTCATTAAGGCCGAGCAAGTCGCTTTGTCTTGGGATGCCCCAGGATTAATGGCCGGTGTGGACGAAGCAGGCCGTGGCCCCTTGGCTGGTCCCGTCGTCGCTGCTGCCGTGATTTTGGACGATTTGAACCCCATCAAAGGCTTGGCTGACTCTAAAACCTTGACCGCATCACGACGTGAAAAACTCTACGACGAAATCCGCGCCAAAGCGTTGTGCTGCTCAGTTGCTGAAGCCAGCGTCGCAGAAATTGACGAGCTCAACATTTTGCAAGCCACCCTGCTTGCCATGCGCCGCGCGGTGGAAGGCTTACGTCTGAAACCGGTCAAAGTACTGGTCGATGGCAACCGCATTCCGACCTTGGACGTTCTGGCCGAGGCCGTTGTGAAGGGCGACAGAAAAGTTCAAGCCATCTCTGCCGCCTCGATTTTGGCCAAAGTGACCCGTGACCGCTGGTGCGCAGAGCTGCACACCAAGTTCCCGCAATACGGCTTTGACCAACACAAGGGCTACGGTACCGCCCAGCATGTGGCTGCACTGAACGAATTTGGCGCTTGCCCAGAGCATAGACGTACGTTTGCACCTGTAACTGCCGTTTTAAATAGGGCTGCGAAATGATTTCGTCTGAAACTATCAATATCACTTCTCGCGACAACCCACTGCTCAAAGAGCTGCGTAAACTCAGCTCTGAGCCTACGGCGTACCGCAAAACAGGGCGCGTGTGGTTAGAAGGCGACCATTTGTGCAGCGCTGCGCTGTTAAGAGGTGTCAAACCGTCAATAGCTGTATTTTCAGAGTCATTTATGCCTATAGCCGGTGTATTTATTGACAAAGGTGCTATAAAAAATATAGTAATTTCAGACAAGCTATGGCAGAACATCAGCGGCTTAGAGTCGCCCGCAAAGATGGGTTTTGTCGTTGAGTTGCCCAGTTCCGTACAAATCACCCCGAATGTAGCCACCGTCATTTTGGACCGCGTGCAAGACGCCGGCAATGTCGGCTCCATCCTGCGAAGCGCCGCCGCTTTTGGCTTCAAACAGGTCATTGCGTTGACGGGCACCGCAGCGCTGTGGAGCCCCAAAGTGCTGCGCGCCGGCATGGGTGCACATTTTGGGCTGCAACTGGTAGAGAGCGCGGGTTTGGACGACTTGTCCGCTTTGACCATCCCCTTGGTTGTCACCAGTTCGCATCAAGGCGATTTTTTGCAAAACCTCATTAAAAACAAACAGTTACCGCAACCCTGCGCTTGGGTTCTGGGGCATGAAGGGCAGGGCGTTCGGGCAGAATTGCTGCAGCAGGCCAAAGTTTCGGTTCGGATTGGGCAACCTGGCGGCGAAGAGTCGCTGAACGTGGCGGCTGCAGCTGCAATTTGTTTGCATGCTAGCTCGGTAGCTGGATAATTTTTGTTTCCGAAGCAATTTCAAGCGAATTTTGGAGAAATTAGGCAAGTTCAGCCAAGGCTGAGTAAGGGTTCTCCCGCAAGCTCAGCTATAATTAGAGGCTTCCTGTCTACCCCACGTACGCCTAGCGCATCATTTAGCTTAACCCTGACATAGCAGC
>JAYWCQ010000215.1:0-5565 GCA_043780435.1 Polaromonas sp. | reverse complement strand
CTTTCAAAGCAGCTTCCACGCCGTTTTGCGCCATGGTTTGGTCCCAAGTTGTAGGCACTTCAACCACTTTAACGTTAGGCTTTTTAGCTTTCAAACCAGCCAAGAAGCCTTCTTTGCGCTCACGGCCTGTTGATTGCGCTTGGTCGCCCGTCACATAGATGACCGTGTCAGTATCACCGACTTGGTCAGCAGTCCAGTCACCTTGTGACTTGGCGGCTGGCACGTTGTCAGTCGCCACGTAAGATGTGATTTCTGCGCCAGTGATGGCCGTGTCCACAGCAATAACGGCAATGCCGGCAGCGAGTGCTTTGTTGATCGCTGGTGCAATACCTGCGCTGTCAACGGGAGCAATAGCGATAGCGTTGACCTTGCGGGTGATCATGTCTTCAACGATGGCCAATTGCTTGGACAACTCGCCTTTTTCAGCAGCCAATTCAATGAATTTCACGCCAGCAACGCCGCCAGCAGCTTTTGCGCCACCGTTGATGAGCGTCCAGCCTTCGTTCGTATTGCCGTTGGTGATGTATGCAACAGTCACTTCTTTAGCAGCAGGTGCTGCGGCAGCTGCTGGTGCTGCTTCTTCTTTTTTACCGCAAGCAGTCAAAACTGCAGCAGCTACGACAGCCAAAGCCAATTGGCTGAATAAACGCTTTTGAATCATGGGTTATCTCCAAATTTAAGTTGAGTTAGCCGCGTTATAAGAAAGGTACAACACTTGCTAGATATAGATTACAGCACAGTTTCGATTAAATAAACCTAGTAGTTTTACCAATACAATCTCAGCCATCTTGTGGCATGCTAGCAACCTATTCCAACTTTAACTTCGTATGACAACTACCAAACCCGTGCTTGAAATCAGCAACCTGACCAAGCATTACGGCGGCGTGAAAGCGCTGACTGAGGCCAATTTCCGTCTCATGCCCGGCGAGCACGTCGCCATCGTGGGCGACAACGGCGCGGGTAAAAGCACCTTCGTGCGCTTGATCACGGGCGCTGAACAGCCCAACAGTGGCGATTTATTGCTGGATGGCAAAAAAGTCAGCTTCAAATCCCCGCTCGATGCGCGTGACCAAGGCATGGAAACCGTCTACCAAACACTGGCTTTGGCCGAAGACTTGGACGTGCCTGCCAATATTTTCTTGGGCCGCGAAATCACCCGCATCAATCTAGGCCCATTGTCTATTTTGAACCACAAAGCCATGCGCGAGCAATCGACAACGATGCTCTCCACCACCGGCGTGAAAATTCAAGACATGTCTGAGAGCTTGCGTGGCATGTCTGGAGGCCAGCGCCAATGCGTCGCTATTGCACGGGCGGCGGGTTTTGCCAAGAAATTGATCATTTTGGACGAGCCAACAGCTGCGCTGGGCGTTGCTGAAACAGCTCGTGTGGAACAAATCATCACCGGCCTTAAGGCGCGGGGCATTCCGCTCATCATCATCAGCCACAATTTGCGCCAGGTGTTTGATTTGGCTGACCGCATTTACGTGTTCCGCCAAGGCCGCATCATCTGCAACCGCTTGACCAGCCAAACCAATCCGCAAGAAATTGTCGGTTTGATCACAGGCGCGATTGACCCGGCCAGCTTGGCACCAGAACTTGCAAACCAAACAGCTAAAACAGTTAAAGAAGAAGAAACCGTCTGATGTTAAAAGGAATTGATCCCCTCCTCTCGCCTGAGCTGTTGATGCATTTGTCTGCCATGGGGCATGGCGAATGGGTGGCCGTGGTTGATGCAAACTTCACCGCCAACTATTTGGCACAAGACAAGCCTTTGGTACGTTTGCCGGGCATCACGCTTGAGCGCGCTTGCCAGGCCGTGTTGTCTGTGTTTCCTTTGGATGGCTACGTTACCCACCCTGCCGCCTATATGCGCGTGAGCGATATGCCTGACAGCCACCGCACAGCCGCGCAAAATGCCGTGGTCAAACTGCTTGCCAAAGTAGGTGTTAAGCTCAAACAAATTGAACCTGTTGAGCGATTTGCGTTTTATGACAAAGTTAAAACGGCCAGCTTGATTGTTCAATGCGGCGAAGGCACCGCCTATGGGAATGCCCTGTTTTGCAAAGGTGTAATTTTGGTTTGAGCACTTCTTCTTCATCTTCTTCATCTTCTTCTGGATGTTCTGATTTCACAGACATCGTTACTGCATCGCCGACTATCTACCGCGATGCGCGCATGATGCGCGGCTCGAACCACAGCGGCATGCGCCAGTTTAACGAGCGCATCGTGCTGCAAACCATTCGCCACCACGGTGCGATCGCCAAAGCAGACATTGCCCGACTGACCCAGCTTTCAACGCAAACAGTCTCCATCATCGTCAACCGCTTAGAGGGTGACGATTTGTTGATCAAACAAGACCGCGTGCGCGGCAAAATTGGCCAACCTTCTGTGCCGCTGTCGCTCAACCCCAATGGCGCGTTTAGCCTCGGGCTGCAAGTCGGACGGCGCAGCCTGGAAGTTGTTGTCACTGACTTTTTGGGCAGCACACGCCACCAGCTGCAATTCACCTATCCCTACCCTGACCCTGAAGTCGTTTTGCCCAACATCCAAATCGCGCTCGATCAGCTGAAAGCGACCATGGGCAGCGACTGGGGAAAAACCGTGGGTATTGGCCTGACGGCGCCTTTGACTATGCACAAGTGGTCTAACTTGCTGGGTGATTCGTCCGCCAAGAGTGCCCAGGCCTTGAAAAGCTGGGAGCATTTTGATTTGCTCAGCGCCGTACAAGCCATGACCAACTTGCCCGTCGAGTTTGCCAAAGACACCACCAGTGCCTGCATGGCTGAGATGCTGCAAGGCCACGGTATCAGTGTGAATAACTTTTTGTACGTGTTTGTGGGCACGTTTGTGGGCGGTGGACTCGTCATCGCAGGTCACATCATGGCGGGGCAAAACGGCAATGCGGGCGCGATTGGCTCGCTGCCCACCGGGCTAGCACTGGTCAATGGCAAACACGGCCAGCCACCGCAACTGCTGCAGCTCGCCTCGGGCTGGCAGCTTGAGCAATCCCTCGAAAACGCCGGTTTTGACCCCCTCTTGGTGCACCAAGACAGCATCATGGATGCGCAATACGCTGCACACACAGCGCCCTGGTTGGCCCAAGCCAGCCGAGCGCTGGCCATGACCATCATCAGCGCAACGGCTTTGCTGGATCTAGACGCAGCGGTGATAGACGGCTCGCTCGGTCAGTCGCTCATCACCGCTTTGATCAAAGCCACGCGTGAGCAGCTCAAGCATTACAACCTCGAAGGCTTGCAATCCCCCAAAGTGATGCCTGGCATGGTGGGCAGCCACGCGCGCGCCGTCGGCGGTGCATTGCTGCCGTTGCACACCCAGTTTTTCCCGCTGAAAGACATTTTTCTCAAGCAAGATTTGGTCTAAGCAAGATTTGGTTTTAGCCAGGTTTGGTGTAAGCTAGGCTTGCCATGAAAATTTACCTCGATTCTGCCCAAGTTGCCACCTGGAAGCTCCCAGCTGGTTGCCCGGCCATTCAAGGTGTCACCACCAACCCCAGCTTGGTCTTTCAAGCCGGTTTACCCGTCACTTTAACCACCTATTTGCAACTCATCCAAGCCGCTGCCGACCACGGCATGGCCGAGCTGATGCTGCAATTGCCCACCAATGACGCCGCTTTAGCCTTGCAATGGCTAGACCAACTGCGCCTTGCCGCTGAAAACGCCAATGTTCGCCTGACCATCAAACTGCCCTGCCACCCTGACTGGCTGCCAACCATCACAGTCGTGCAAGCGAAGGGGCAAGCGATTTTACTGACCGGACTGTCCAACCCCGTGCAGCTCTTGTGGGCAAAATCACTGAAAGCCGCCTTCGTCGCCCCCTATGTAGGCAGATTGGTCGCCGATGGCCGAGACGTTTGGCCTTTCATGCAAGCCTGCGTCGCCGTGCAAAATGAACTCATAGGTGACAAAAAAGGCCCCGCGTTACTGGCAGCCAGCATCAAATCGCCCGAGGTGTTGACCAAACTCATCGCCTGCGGCGCGGCGGCGGTAACTTTGCCACCCGCCAGTTTGATCGCTTGGTCAGGTGATGCCTTGACTGACGCTGCTATGGATCAATTTGAACTGGATACCTCGAAAAGTCTGCAATTTATCCTATAAATACACCTCAAGCCGGCGTATTTATTGCCTAAGATGCTATTTAAAATATAGCATTTGTATTTCAGCTATAATTTGATCTGACGGGCCTTCCCACATGGGGAAGCGGCCAACCGGGTCAGGTGGGGAACCAAGCAGCCCTAACTGTGGAGCCAGTGCTGGGGTCAAGGCTCGTCAACCTCATTCTTAAAAATCATCCTTTTTGCACAACGTACTGTCATTCCCGCGAAGGCGGGAATCTATGACGGCGCCTGTGGATTCCCGCCTTCGCGGGAATGACGGTTATCCCTGATTACTTCACCTTCATTTTCGCCATCATCAGCTTGGTGTTGACCTTGCGATCTGCGTTCAGTTGCACCACGGTTGGGCGCTCGCCCATGGCTTTGAGGTAATCACGGGTTGGTAAATCCGCAAACACATCTTCTTGCAGCACCAATTTAGCCATGCCGGCGATGACTGGCAGGTGCACAATGGCTGCGCAATCGGCCAAGGTGAAGGTATCGCCCGCCACATAGGGACTAAATTTGGCTAGCTTTGCAAAGCCGGCGATGCCTTTTTTCAACAATTTGCGAACTTGCTCCACTTTTTCTGCGGGCGCAGGCGATGCGCCGAAAAATGCTGGTCCATACAGCTCACGGGCGACCATTTCCATGTGCCAATCCAAATAAACCAGCAATTCGCGCACTTTGGCGGCGGCAACCGGGTCTTTCGGAATCAATGGGTGCTGAGGGTAAACCGACTCGATGTATTCGCAGCAAACGCTGGACTCCAAAATCACGCCCTGCTCGGTCTGCAAAAACGGCACTTTGCCCAGAGGTGAACGCTCCGTCAGCGCGGGGTTATCGCGCATGCCCGTCCAAACCAATTCTTCCTCAAATGCCACGCCTTTTTCTAGCAGCGCGAGTTTGACCTTGTTGTGGTAGTTGCTGCCGGCAAAGCCGCAGAGTTTGAGTGCCATATCGGTATTCCCTTAGCGTGATGAAAAAGCTTATTGTGCACCAGTCTGACAGCTGACAAAGTCAACTCTGAGACTCCTATTGTTGACTGGCATAATCCAGTCATGACTACTGCCAATCACCCAATTCATCATCCTGTATTTTCAACCGTCGGCATCGTCGGCACGGGCGCCATGGGGCGCGGCATTGCGCAAATCGCCGCGCAAGCGGGCAGCCGCGTGGTGCTATTTGACACTGCGCCAGACGCGGCCAACAAAGCGCGTACCGCCATCAGCCAGCAATGGACCAAGCTGGTCGAAAAAGGCCGCGTGACCGAGTTTGAAGCCGCCAGCCGTAGCGCCAAACTGCACGTCGCCGTGACGATGCACGATTTAGCGCACTGCGACTTGGTGGTGGAAGCCATCGTCGAAAACCTCAAAGTCAAACAAACCGTGTTGAGCGAGATTGAAGCCATGGTCGCGGTTGATGCCGTTTTGGTCAGCAACACCTCGTCG
>JAYWCQ010000214.1:0-4655 GCA_043780435.1 Polaromonas sp. | reverse complement strand
GGATTGCCTGAATCGGCTTGGCTACGACATTGAAATCAAGGTGAAGCCCACCTCTGATCCGGTTGGACATTTGATGCTGGCAATTGCTTGATGGCTTTGTCTGACGGGGCTTATTCAGCGTAGCCTTAATACGAGGCAACTTGGGAGCCATATGCGTGATAGCACAAACTTCCATGCTCCACATTCGGGTGGACGACGACATCAAAGAGCAAGCAACCCAGACGCTGACTGCGATGGGCTTGACTATGTCGGATGCGGTGCGCTTGTTTTTGCGCCGCGTGGTGATCGACCAGGCATTTCCGCTTGAACTCAAGGTGCCAAACGCCGAGACCCTCGCCGCTATGGAGGAGTCGCGTGCCATGATGGCAAAACGTCGCGCCCCTAAGCCCTGAATGGCTTGATCACCCATTGAAAGGGGCATGGGCCGATCACAGGGAATGCCACATCGGTGGCGGTTTTTGTTGATTTACCAGATCGAGGTCAACACGATCAACTTTGTGCGATCAGGCACTGACGGGGTGCCTCCACTAGAACGTCCAGCCTTCCCCCAAAGTGGCTGCATGGGCAGAATTCTGGTTACACGAAACGCGATGAAGTCAAATAAGCGCCCAAGTCGGAATTTTCAGCTGCCAATGTACCTTACCAAATCATGCGCCCTCAGGCCGTTTAGCCTCTTCAGCACCGCTTCCCTGTCTTTGTAGTCCAAAGTTCCCACCCAATGCTTTGTGTAGTCCTTTCCGGCATCTAGTAGTTCAACTATGTAGTTCAGTTGGTCTTGCCCAGCAAACATCGGCTTCCAGCCGACCAATGTGTCTTTCTTCTCACACACAGGACAAAATAAATACACCTTATTGTGTGCAGTTGGAACGGGAATCAAAAACACCCGTTGCTTGACATAGTCTTGGCGTATTTGCATTGGCTTTTCATTGTTGCAGTGCTTGCACTTCATCACGCCAGTGAATCCAACTAGTAGTGAGCCATATTCTTGATGCAGCATTGGTCTACCCTTTCAAAATGGCTTTTGCAATTTCATTCAAGACTGGCTCAAAGTTAGGGCATACAGGGCATTTATATGCGTAAGCCTTTCTTGTGTTAATCAAGTTGAACCCACCTATGCCAATTCCTTCGGCATCCCAAGCCAAAAAGTAGTTCACCTCGTTTTTGCAACGTGCGCAAACTTGCTTTTCCTTCTTGTAGTTGCCCTTCACCGGTTTCCATTCGAAGCCATGTCTTGTTGTGTTCATGGTCATGTGAACCACCTTTGTTTGTTATGCCATCGCTGCGACGCCTTCATTTCTTTACGACCAAGCCACATGCTATCTTCCAGCTTAGGATGTCGGCGCCGTCTGGAGTGATGCTATTCCACTTGGATTCAGCGCCAAACTGGCGTACCACTACACCTTGTCCCATGCGCCCCGCGTAATAAGTGGTTGAGACCACCTGCATTGAGCGGTTGTCGCAGTTGTACGAAGCTGTTGTCTTAATTGAGCTGTAGGGACGGTCACTGCCAATTTGAGTCGGACTAAATTTGTCAAGCAAAGAATCCATCGATGCGGTACTCACATTCCGCTTGATGGTTGAGACATCAACGTAAGCAATGTTGCTATCGCTTCTTCCTGTTTCATTCCATCCTGCTAGGGCAGGGGCTGTGCCTACTAAAGTTGCAATGAAAATGATGCCGGATAAGTTTGACATGTTGCCCTTTTAAATTCTCAGATTGCCTGACTTCAGCGTGTTGATGGTTTGCATCTTATTGGTCTAAACGCGGCGGCTCGCCTTACGGCTTCTGCCTTCTGCGTGTTGGTTAAACGCTTTTCAACTTCCGGAATGATGGCGTTGAGTTTTGTCCGGTTTTCGTCATTTGTTGTGTATTGACGGTAGAGCACATACCACTTATAAGCCTCAATTACGTTTGCCTGCGTGCCAACACCTGATGCATAGAGTGATGCCAGATTGCCCATGGCATCAGAGTCTCCTGGTAGACCTTGATTTGCCGCGGTCTCAAATAACCGGAACGCGGCAACTGGGTCTTTGGGGCCGCCATGCCCATTCAGGTTCATCAAACCCAAGTTGTTCTGTGCCGAAGCGTTGCATTTTGCTGTAGCCTGCTGGTACAAAGCCCTGGCTCTCGCGTAGTCTTGCCGAACGCCACGACCTTCAAAATAGAGCATTGCCAAGTTTCTGGCTGCATCGGCGTCACCTGCCGATGCAAGTGGAGCCCACTCTTGGGCGGCAAGAGCGAAATTGCCCCGATGATAGGCATCCACACCTTGTTCAAACCCTGCCACTGCCACAAGTGGCGTGAGCAGAGTTAGCGCTATAAACAAGAACGGCCTGGTCATGGAACTTGTGGGATGGAGTCGGTTTGAGGGTTGTTATTCTCATTCTAAGGATGTTTTGCATTGGGGGAGTGCCCGCTTGCACATTCCGATCAAAAACCAGCACTGACAGCGGATATGGGGTTGGTCGCTATGGGATGGGCGACTATCGGTGGGTCTGTGCCTTGCCCAACGGTCGGTGCAACAAGACGGGTAGGCTAATAATGTAGGTGCTTTGAAAAGAAAATTGGAGGTGAATCGTGAGCTGGCTTCAAGGAAAGTGGCGCTGGGCCATGCAGAACAGGCTGTTTTGGGTAAACCTCATTTTGTTGGCCATATCAGTAGCCATGATTTTCATTTGGAAGTCCCCGGGTGGGTCGGATTTCCGAGTCAAGACTCTTGGCATGGGGTTGCAGTTGATCGGCGTGGCTACGGTTTGGTTTGATCTTACGGCTACAGCGCGGTCATTCGGAAAAACCGGGATGATTCAGCGAACAAGGGATTGGTTAAAGACGGGATTTACCGGTAGCGTAACGGTTCTGCTTGGAGGGGTTTCTGCCAGCGCATCAATGAGCTGCAACGCGCGTGCCACGGTGAGGTGGCCAATGCATGCCAATGGCGAAACGGTGGATCGAATCGAGGCGATAGAGAAGAACATAGGCAAGATCGACGAAGACCTCATTGCGCTATTCAGGGAACTTGACCTATACGCCGGGCAAGCCAGAGAGCGGGCGACCAATGAGGAAAAAATTCGAACCCAAGCCATCACGGAGATTCGTGGGGAATTGGTAAAGGCGTCGGCTGGCAATTTTGTGATTTTGGTTTTTGGCGTGGTGTGGTTGGCCGTCGGAATTGTGCTGTCGACATGGGCTCCGGAAATTGCCAAAACCGTTGCCGGGAACTGGGCGGTGATTCGGGCGGCAATTTGACCGCGGCGTTACTCACCAAATTAATTTCGATTTGTTAAGCAATGGACCTTAAGGAGGAAATATGCCGCAACTTAAGACACGCATGCTATTCATAAGCCCCGCATGGCGATAAGGCAAGATGATCGTTTGTACCAGATCCGGTTGGCCGACAATCTATAGCTAGCCCACGTGCGATTGAACGCTCCTTTATTTATAGTACTCACATGGCAATTGATTCTGAATCACTGTATGTTCAACTCGGCCAACTGATCGCAGAGATGCCCGACCTGGATGAAGACGGCAATAGTGATGCCGTCCCATCTGAGACCTATGTGTGGTTAGGTCGAGCGGCGACCTTGGTCAAATTGATAGGGCCTCTGGTTGATTCGGCGGCGTTTGCGACCGCATGTGACAACCTGGCTAGTGGTAGACGGTATTACGAGGCCAACCGAATTAAGTCCATAGTGCATCGGTCACTTGCCACTGCTGAACTGAATGCACCCGCTAGCGCGAAGGGCCTATATGTAGCAGTGGGTGCAGCATTTGACGTGCTCAAAGCGGTTTCCAAGATCATGAATGAAGCAAAGTCCGACGTGTTGGTTATTGACCCCTACATGAATGCAAAGGTTTTGACGGACTTTGCCCCATTGGCGCCTGACGGAGTTAAGGTGCGCCTTTTGTCTGACAGCCAAAGTACTCAACACGGCATGATGCAGCCCGCCGTATCAAAATGGGTGAGCCAGTATGGCGCAACTCGCTTGCTCGAAGCACGTCTATCAGACCCCCGAGCCTTGCATGATCGTTTGATATTGGTTGATGGAAAGCAAGCGTGGCTTCTGACACAATCCCTGAAGGATTTTGCTGTACGATCACCCGGCACTGTGGTGCGACTAGACGCAGAGTTGGCGACACTAAAGGTTCACTGGTACGAGCAACTTTGGCTCACAGCAGCACCAATCTGCTGACAGTCGCCGATGACGCCATTGCACGCTCGCTGATCGACCGTGCCTTGTCACGTCCCAACCCAATGTCGAAACCAGCACCGTGAAAGTAGTCCAGACCGAAGGGCAATGCTACGGCGAAAAGGCACATCGCAGGCCGGCACGAACCGCTTCTGACTTTAGTCAAGCTAGGCAACCGACAAGCTGCCGTCGTGAAAAACTGGACACGTTCCAGCCGACCAACTCATGAATTCACCTCTACCAGTTTCAAAATCCCACGCACAAAAAGGCATGGATCCGCAAGTGGTGGAATATCACCAGTATCAGTGGCTGTTTTAGGCCGTCACGGCACTGCCATGATGGGAATAATCACCCGTGGTTTGGCGGCTGCCTTGGCCGCGCGGGCTGCGGTTTTTCGCTGCCCCGGAAAGGCCAGCGCTTCGGTCAGCAGGTAAGCGGCCTGCGCATACGAAGTTGGACAAAGCGCA
>JAYWCQ010000213.1:0-15719 GCA_043780435.1 Polaromonas sp. | reverse complement strand
AGGACAAGCTTCTTTCGCGCCATACTTATCCACAATCATCGCACCACCGCCTTCGCCACTTTCGTGAACTGCCTGCGGTGTTTGGTTGCCCAGCGCTTGGTGTGGGCGCTCAGCGTTGTAAAAGGTGAAATACTTCGCAAGCCCAATCAGCAACTCAGCCATCGTGGCGTAACCGCTCAGATACACATCCTCGTGTTTGACACTGTGCCATAGGCGCTCGATAAAGATGTTGTCATACGCCCGACCCCTGCCATCCATGGTGATGGTGATACGGTATGATGATTGAAGCATCACATTCAAACACCACTTTAGGAAACAAACCATGAAAAACATCGGCTTTATAGGCGCTTCGGGAATGATGGGGCATGGGATGGCGAAGAACATTCAGGCCAAAGGGTTTTCGCTTTCAGTGAGCGTGAACCGCAACCGCGACACGGCGGCGGATTTGGCGGCTGCGGGGGCGACGGTGGTGGATTCGCCTGCTGGTTTGGGCAGTTGCGATGCGGTGTTGATCTGCGTCACGGGTTCGCCACAGGTTGAAGCAGTCATGCATGGGGAGACTGGTCTATTAAGCAAGGCCAAGCGCGGGTTGATCATTATCGACACCTCCACCAGCGAGCCCGAATCGACCGCCAAGCTCGCCGCCCTGTGCGCTGCAGCGGGCGTGGTGTATGTGGACGCGCCGTTGGGGCGCTCGCCCGTGGAGGCGGAAGCGGGCAGGCTGAACACCATGGTGGGCGCGACGCCCGAGGTATTTGCGCAGATTCAGCCGATTTTGGCGACTTACAGCGAAAACATCTTCCACGTGGGCGACCCGGGTGCGGGGCATATTGTTAAATTACTGAACAACTTCATCGCCCAAGCCATTTGCACCGCGACGGCCGAGGCATTTACGGTGGGAGCGAAGGCGGGTATAGACCCTGCGGAATTGGTCAAAGTAATCAGCGCCGGCCCGGTGAACAATGGCTTGTTCCAAGCGATGGCGAAAACGCTGGGTGGTGATTTTGCGGGTTTGAAGTTTGAATTAGACAACGCGCGTAAAGATTTGCGCTATTACACGCATTTGGCGGAAATGGTGAATGTGCCGTCGTTTGTGGGCGAAGCGGTACACCAGAGTTTAGCCAATGCGTCGAATCTGGGCTTTGGCAAAGAGTATGTGCCGTCGCTGGTGAAGGCGCAGGAGAAACTCACGGGGATTAAATATACGCTATAATTTCAATAGCACCTTAGGCAATAAATACGCTGGATAGAGTTATATTTACGCCTATATATGCGCACCTCAAGGAATCAATTGGCTTTAAACTTCAAAGCCAGTACTTTTGCCGCCACACACCTGCCCTGCACTTGCCCGCCTTCAACGCCGAATCGGAAGTGAATACCTGCGTACAACCTGGACAACGCGGCTTCGTTGGCGGCGGCGCTGAAGCTGGTGAAGGTGCGCGGGCCCCAGCCTCGGTCGTTGTGGGTATTGTCGGTAAAGGTGGTGTTTGCACCGAATATTTGCTCCAACACACCTGCAGCGGCGCTGGATTGGACGGAGTGGCCGGACGGATACTCTGGAAACGGCGGTGTGGCCATGAGCGGGGGCACCCAGTTGCTGTCAAAAGAGCCTTGCACATAGGTGACGGGGCGCAGCAGGTTGACGCTGTATTTGGTTGCCCAGCCAGCGGTGAAGGCGTCGGCCATAGCGATGTTGAGGCGGGCATGCGTCACAGCCGCGTCTGCCAGGTTCGCTTTGCGGGTTTTGAGCAAATCATTGGCGATAAACGCCCAGTGGCCGGCCGGTGTGGGGGTTTTACCCGGGTCATCCGTCCAATATAGGGCAAATTGGCGCTGTTCTTGTGTGGCAGCTTGGCTGATACGGTAGACCTCCTGTGCGCTTTTGTAGAAGGCAGAACTTGGCTCTTCCGAATACTCAGGCGGCGGTGGTGCTGGGCAATCTTGCACTGATTTCAAGACAAAAGGGCGATTTTCACCCCAGTAGGACAACAGTGGCTTGGCGAAGGCGGGTGCTGTAGCCGCCCAACGACCTGCGCCGCTAGGTGGCACGTAGTTGGCGCGGTTGCGGCGCAACGGGCCCCAGGCTTCGTGGCCACCATCGGTGCGCGCCCAGGTCATGATCGCCATGGCCATGAGCTTGCCGAAGGATTCTGAACGGTTGATGACCTCTGGCGTGTAGGTGTTGGGGTCAAAATCCTGACCATATTTCAACGGCAACAAACGCTCTAGCTGGTCAATGCGACCTTTGTTTTCAGGTGTTGCGTTGCTATACATCATGCGCGTCATCATCGCCATAGATGCGTTGGCCACGGTGGGCCAGTGCAAGGGCTCGTCGGGCTGCGTCAAGGGCAGCGAACTGAGCTCATTGAGTTGCCCCGCCAAACTGGTGTAGCCAGGCATACCTGGCACGGTGGATTCGTACAGTGCTAGACCCAAGTAAGCCAAAGCGCGGGATGCCACCGGCGGGCTAAAACCTGGAGTTTGCTGGGTGAGGGATAGCGCCAAGGACATCCACTCGGTCGCAACGGCAGCGCTGTAGTTGTCTGCAGTGCGGGCAGAAAGTGCAGGTGAAGCAGTCGTGGTTTGAGCACCTGCGTTCGTTACAAGGAACGAGGACAGAAGAGCTGTAAAAAGCGTTTGGGTGACACGTTTGGATAACTTCATGGTGCTTTCCAGGCATTGACAACTTCTGTTTGACCTGCCGCTTTGTCAATCATATAAAAACCATCTGCAGCGACGGTTTGCCACGGTCCAAAGTCTGAGAAGGGCCATTGCACGCGGACTTTGACGGTGGTTGCTGCGCCCAAGCCGAAGTGCATCCAGCCCAGGTTTCCGCTGGCATGACCGCCGCCCACCGTGAGCTCTTGGCGGATGATGCGTTGTTTGCCTAAGTGCTGCATCGCATCGCCCAAATCAACTTCAACCCATGCGCCGACCGCATCTCGGTTGCCGCCCGCCTGCTTCAACCGTAATTGCAGCCAGTGCCCTGCTGCGCCCATGGGCAAAGGTTTGTCTGCCGTGCCCGTTCCCACATTGCGCCAGAGCTGCGCTTTGTCCCAACGGTTGACCACGACCATGTCCAGCAGGCCATCACCATTCAGGTCAACCAACATGCCACCACGTCCGCGCTTGACACTGGATATGTTGGCAAGTTGCCCTGCCTCAAAAAAGCGACCATCGGTTTGTTGCAACAGCAGGTTGTTCGGGTCTAAGGCTGCAAAATCAGGCATCGTTGAAATATTGCCTTTGACGATGAAGATATCGGCGAGACCGTCATGGTTCACATCTGCAAACTGCGAATGCCAAGCGGTGGAAGGGTGAATGTCGCCACCGACATACGGCCGATGCGCCGTGACACCACGTTTGTAGGCGATATCGACATACTCGGGCTTATCAGCCTTACCAGCGGCGCTGAGTTGCAGCTTTTGTAATTTGTTGTCGGCCATGCTGGTCAAATACAGCTCTGGGTAGCCATCGCCGTCAATGTCTTGGCTGGCAATGCCCATGCCCCAAATTTGCATGGGCTTCCAGCCCTGCGCTTCTGTGTACAAAGTTGGCGGTTGGCCGGTGGCAATTTTCCACAGCTGCTCCTGCCCTCCCTTGTAAAACTCGCGGTCGTTGCTGACGCGTAAATCTGGCGTGCCTTTTCGTCCCCAATCTGAAAACAGCATGGACAAAGCGCAATACGACGGCTCCAACTTCACAGGCGCGGCAAAGCCGTTGCCAGCGCTATTCGGACGCAACAACACACCCGGCGTACAGCTGCCCCATGGAAATTCGGGTTTGGTGCGGTCAATATAGGTACCAATCGCCACCGTAGGCCATTTTTGGCCACGCTCCCAAGTTGCTGAAAAAGCTGTGTGCCACTCGTTGCCAGTTTTAATACCCCATTTTTCAGTGACACGCTCAAACTTGCACGCCCCCAAACCACGAAAAACCTCGACTTCACCCACACGCAGCACCACCAAATCGATATTGCCATCGCCGTCAATATCTAGCGGATACGCACCAATCGCATTGGTCAACTCTAAACCTGTGCGCTCTTCTTGTAATTTGATAGCGCCACCACGGGTGCTTTTATTGCGGTAAAACTTGGCTTTGTTGACGCCAGCGGTGACGTAAATTTCAGGTAAGCCGTCGCCATCGCAGTCAAACGTGGCCACACCGCCGCCCACCATGAATTCGTCTTCGCCCTCAAAGCGGCTTTGTAATCCTGCGCTGTCGGTTTCTTCAACAAACTTGGGAATTGAGGGTACGGCTGCTGCAACTTGCGCTGAAACAGGAACCATAGCCGTTTGAAAAGCTATAGAACTTATCAGAATGGTTTTTATAAATTTAGACATGCTTTAAAAGCGATTTAAACATTTACCCAAGCGCCCGTCTTCTCAGAAGCAAACAAGGCATCAATAACTTTCATATTCAAAATTGCGTCCTCAACGCCATACGGCAAAGCCATTTCTCCACGCACCACTTTTGAGAACGCATCACCCTGCAAACCATACATATTGCAAGCCGGCAAGGTGTGTTTTTGCATAGAGGTACCGTTCAGTGCGCTGCCATCGTCCACAAAATAATCGGTTTCACCACCCAACGGAGCGTTAAACGGAATTTGTACCTCGATACGCTTTTTAGTTCCCACCACCTGCACGCGCTGGTGCGACACAGACTGCGTTGAAACAGTGAAATCTAGCCTTCTGCCATCGCCAAAATCAAGCAAAGCGCTGACGGTGCGATCGACTTTGAAGTCAGGATCGCGGTCAACCAAGGCGATCACGCGCTTGGGTTCGGCATCAAACAAAAACCGCCCCATCACAATCGGGTAGCAACCAATGTCGTACAACGCGCCACCGCCAATTTCATACTTGTTGCGTATGTTGTTGGTATCGCGGTTGAAGTACGAAAAGAACGCTTGCACAGTGCGCACATCTCCCAATTCACCGCTGCGCACGCGTTCACGCACTTGCAGCCACTGTGGGTGAAAGCGCACCATGAAGGCTTCCATGATGTGCACTTTATCTGCCACCTCACGCAGTTGCGCGGCTTCGTTGGCATTGATGGCAAAGGGCTTTTCGCAGAGTACGTGCTTGCCTGCGCGCGCGGCCTGCAGTGTCAGGGGCACATGCAGATCATTCGGCAAGGGGTTGTAGATGGCTTCAATTTCCGGGTCCGCCAGCAGCGTCTCGTACGAGCCATAAGCCTTGGGAATACCCAACTTGGCCGCCCACTCATCCGCTTTGCCGGGCGCTCGCGAGGCGATGGCTCGAACATCGCAAAACTTGCTTTGCTGCATCGCTGGGATGACTTTTTCCCAACCGATTTTGGCGGTACTAAAAATACCCCACACTACTTTTTTCATAGCTAACACTCCAATAAATACGCCGAATAGATGCCTATTTAAGCGGTAAATTTTATTATTTTTCTTAAATAAAAAATCCAAATCAACTTCATTAAATAAATGAATTCAGCAAATTCTCCAAGTTTTCTTGACGACCAGAGACGGGGCGAGTATCTGCGTTGCTTTGCAGCACTCGTGCCGCCACCGCATCCAAGCTCAACTTGCCGGCCATCACATCCCCACCAAAGCTTGACTTCCAACCCGCATAGCGATCTTGCCGTGCTTTTTCAAAGCGACCATCAGCGATCATTTTTTCGGCGATCAACAATGCCCGTGCTGTCACGTCCATGCCACCAATATGGCCGTAGAACATGTCTTCAGGGTCAATCGATTGACGGCGCACTTTGCTGTCAAAATTCACGCCACCCGTTGTGAAACCTCCCGCCTGCATGATTTGGTACATCACCAAAGCGGTTTCAGGAATACTGTTCGGGAACTGGTCGGTATCCCACTGGCACTGCATGTCGCCACGGTTCATGTCAATGGAACCGAAAATGCCAGCATCAATCGCGGTGGCGATTTCATGCTCAAAGCTGTGGCCAGCCAGCGTGGCGTGGTTGGCTTCAATGTTGACTTTGACTTCTTTTTCCAAACCATGCTTGAGCAAGAAGCCATGCACGGTAGCCACGTCAAAATCGTACTGGTGCTTGGTCGGTTCACGGGGTTTTGGTTCTAGCAAAATCGCGCCTTTAAAGCCGATTTTGTGTTTGTAGTCCACCACCATGTTCAAGAATCGCCCCATCTGATCCAGCTCTTGTCCCATCTGCGTGTTCAGCAGAGTTTCGTAACCTTCACGGCCACCCCATAAAACATAGTTTTCGCCACCTAGCTTCAGCGTCGCATCCATGGCTTCTTTGACTTGCAATGCGCCGAGTGCAAAGATTTCCGGATCAGGATTGGTCGAAGCACCAGACATAAAGCGGCGGTGGCTGAACAAATTAGCTGTTCCCCACAAAAGCTTCATACCAGTTTCTTGCTGCTTAGTGACCAACACATCAACCATCGCGTGCAGATTATTGACACTTTCACGCGGTGTTGCGCCTTCTGGTGCAACGTCGCGATCATGGAAACAATAGTAAGGCGCACCTAGTTTTTGAAAAAACTCAAATGCGGCATCTGCCTTGGCTTTGGCCGCTGCCATTGGGTCAGTAATGTGTTGCCAAGGACGCTCAAATGTGCCGTCGTAGCCAAACGGGTCAAAACCATTCCAGCAGTAGCTGTGCCAGTAGCAGACAGCGAAACGTAAATGGTCTTCCATGCGTTTGCCCATAACCATGCGGTCTTTGTCGTACCATTTGAAGGCCAATGAATTTTTAGATTCGGCGCCCTCAAATTTGATTGGGGCGACAGCGTTGAAATAAGAGCTCATATATTTTCTTTCTGTATCATTAATAGTTCATGCGGTTTGTGTTTGGATCGATTTCAAAGCAGGATAAATTGTTCGGAAACGCCCATATCTCGGGGCTAAGATGTGCTTTTCTTGTGCATCTGGTTGATAAGTTTTCGAGATGGCCGGCGCTTTACAAACATCTGCCACTGAAGCGCCGGTTGCCAACCAAGCTAGCCGTGCTGCACCCAGAGCGCCGCCAGCGGCAGACTCTTCATGCGTCACGATGTTGATATTCAACAAAGTAGCCAATTGCTGCGCCCACAAGGCACTGCGCGCACCGCCACCCACCAATGAAAGCTGCTTGACGTCACAACCAGCCGCTTGCAAGGCACGCATACCGTCTGCCAATCCAAAGCTGACACCTTCAATCACGGCATATGCAAGCGCTGCGGCATCCGTATCGTTGCTGAGCTCATGAAAACTACCGCGCGTGACCGCATCGTTGTGCGGTGTACGCTCGCCACTTAAATACGGCAAAAAGATTGGTGCATTGGCGCGTTGCGTAGCGCTTAACCCACTGGCTTGCGCTTCTAAAACAGCCTCTGAACTTGCGCTCAAAAGCTTGGTCACCCACTGCAAACAGCTGGCTGCCGACAGCATCACACTCATTTGATGCCAACGGTTTGGCACCGCATGGCAAAAAGCATGTGTCGCACTGGCCGCATTGGGCTGGTATTTAGGTGTCACCACAAACAACACGCCGCTGGTACCCAGAGACAAAAAGCCTTCACCCGCATTGACAGCGCCCATACCTATCGCGCTAGAAGCATTGTCGCCCGCACCACCAGCCACAACAATACCAGCTTGCAAACCCAATGTTTCAGAGGCTTGCAGCGTCAAATTACCACTTGCTGCACTGCCCTCGACCAAACGCGGCATGTGCGCTTCGGTCAACCCCGTGAGCTTGAGCAAGTCTGCCGACCAGGTGCGTTTTTCAACATCTAGCCACATGCTGCCACTGGCATCAGACATATCGGACACATGCTCGTCCGTGAGCTTGAAGCGAATGTAATCTTTAGGCAGAATGACTTTGGCAATCTTTGAAAACACAGCGGGCTCATGTTTAGCAAGCCAACGCAGCTTGGGTGCGGTAAAGCCTGGCATGGCCAAACTACCTGCAATTTGCGGCAACGTTGGTAACTCCGTCATCATTTCTTCGCATTCTTTTGCAGAACGGGTGTCGTTCCACAAAATAGCTGGGCGTAACACTTGGTTGTTTGCATCTAGCAAGACTGCACCGTGCATTTGACCCGACAAACCAATCGCTTTGATAGCCGCATATTCAGTGGCGAATTTGCTTTTCAACTGCGCTAATGCCAATTGCGTTGCCGTCCACCATGCGGATGGATCTTGCTCGCTATGACCAATATGGGGTCTGGATACTTCTAATGATGAACCCGTAATGCCTATGACATGGTGCTCAGCATCAAGCAATAAAACTTTAACTTCCGACGTACCGACGTCAATACCTAAAAACATTCAATGCTCCTGAATTTTCGCGGGTGAACCACGACGTTTGACTGGCTTTATTGGCACCACATATTCACCAGCTTGTGGCTTCAGTGAAGGGACAACTTTGGCCTTTTCTTTTGTTTCTACTTCTGCTGCCGCAGCCACTGCGTTTTCTACCATTTGCTGCAGTGGCGCAGATTTTCCAACAGGCATAGGTCGCAAAAAACGATGCCAGACCAATGCGGCAGAGCCCACGGCAGCAGCCAACAAGCCATATCGTGCCGCCCGTACAGTCGTCAACGGCATGTCTGCCAATTTTGAGTAGTTAGTCAATGTCGCAATTGCTTTATCGATCAATTCTGGGTTATTCACACAAGATTGACCACCCAAAACTATCGTGCGTGGGTTAAACATGACATCTAAGTTTTGAATCAAAACGCCTAGATACTTGCCAGCTAAATCCGTGTTTTTTGCCGTCTTCAATGCCCGCGAGCCAATGAAAGTTTCGGCACACCCCAGCCGGCCACAGGAACAAAGGGGTCCATCAATTTGCAAAATGGTATGCCCAATCTCTCCCGCCATACCAATGGCGCCCACAAACAACCTGTCATTCAAAATAATACCAGCGCCTACACCCACGTCACAACTGACAAAGATCAAAGGGTCTTCGTTTTCGTAGGTTGAAAACTCATACTCGCTCAGCGCTGCCGCATCAGCGTCATTTTGAATATGGATAGGAACTTGAGGCACACCAATATGAATGAAAGCGGTAGAAATCATGCTCAAAAAAGGCACTTCGCGCCAACCTAAATTAGGGGCGAAGCGAACCATACCAGCTTCTTCATTGATGGCACCAGGCAAACACACACCCACGCCGGACAGCAATAATTTTTTTGCCGCCAGTTGCTGGCATTGCTCAAACACCACCTGCGCGGTTTGCTGGCATACACGCGCAGCCAAGTTTGAAACCAAGGGCACTTGCGCATGTGATACGACAACGCCAGTCAACGTCACGCACACCACACGCAGGCATTCCACCGCTATTTCAACCCCCATCAACACCCGAGTTTCTGCATCTAGCTGCAACGGTGTAGATGGCCGACCCATGCCTTCCACGGCGACAGGTGCATGCGCTTCAGCCATCCACTTTTCTGCGACCAACTCACGCACCAGCGCACTGACGGTTGATTTGGTCAACCCACTTTTGCGTGATAAGTCTGCACGAGACAAGCCTGACTCTGCACGCATCAACCGCAGCAAGACACTGCGATTAATGCGTTTGAGCAGTTGTTGATCACCCGTGGTTTTCATCACATTTCAGCTATTTAGCCATTCAACCAATACTCTGGGGGCGATCTGTTTGTGGTTTACCCACGGGCTGTTTGCCTGAAATAATCATGCCCAGCACCTCGTCCTCAGTCACGTCCGCCGTCTTATACATGCCAAGTGATTTACCGTTTTTCATGACGGCCAAGCGGTCACTGAGTGCAAACACGTCGTGCATATCGTGGCTGATCAAGAAAATTCCAACGCCTTCGGCTTTGAGCTGGCGCACCAAGTTACCGACCATGGCGGTTTCTTCTGGGCCAAGCGCAGCTGTAGGCTCGTCCATGATCAAAATGCGCGCATTGAAGTAAATGGCGCGTGAAATCGCCACCACTTGACGTTGTCCACCCGACAAACGGCGAACGGGAATGCGTACGTTGGTGAAGTTTTTGTTCAAACGATGGAACACTTTGCGCGCATCCGCATCCATACGGTGATCGTCCAGCGTACGCCATTTGGTCAACAGCTCACGGCCTAAAAACAAATTGGCAACTGAGTCAAGGTTATCCGCCAATGCCAAGGTTTGGTAGATGGACTCGATACCCAAATTTTGCGCATCAGCTGGTGAGCGCACATGAACTTTTTCACCCGAAATAATCACATCGCCGCTGTCAATAGGATACGCACCCGCGAGCATTTTCATGAGTGTTGATTTACCGGCACCGTTGTGCCCGAGCACAGCGACCACTTCGCCGGGGTATAAGGTCATGCTGACATCGTCAACCGCATGCACACCACCGAATGATTTTTTGATGTTGCGCAGTTCAACCAAGCATTTTGAAGTATCTAAAGTTGTATTTACTGAGGTAGTAACTGAAGTATTTAGGCTACTCATACTGTGTCTCCTGTCCACTTACGGTAAGCCACGTCAAAAACGACCGCAGCAATCAAAACTTGTCCAATGATGATGTAACGGGTACCAATTGAAATATCCAGCAACAGCATGCCGCTGTCGATGCATTGCATGATCAATGCGCCAAGCACTGAGCCAATAATCGTTCCGCTGCCGCCAGCTAAAGCCGTGCCGCCAATAACCGTAGCAGCAATAACCAACAACTCCAAGTTATTACCAAGCGAGTTGGTTCCAGCGTTTAGCCTAGATATTGCTACGATGGCAGCAATCGTGGTCAGTACGGCTAACAGCAGAAACAACAGCATCGTTACTTTTTTGACCGGAATACCAACGAGCGCTGCCGCATCTGGATTGCCTCCGATGGCGTAAACATAACGTCCGAACCGCGTGCGGTGTACCAAAAACGAAATGAGCAAAGCCACAGCACCCCAGATCAGCACAGGAATAGGTATGCCCTGCGCTTCCGCTTTGTTGGGAAGCTGGTATGCGTTCATGACTGCCACAAAAGACAAAATGATGATGATAGGAATCAAAACAATCGCTGCATCCATCAAAGCTGAGTTTGTGGGTACGCCATACGTTTTTTTGGCTTTGCGCTTGCTCAGCATGGATAAAACGAGACCTGCAGACATCAGCCCGCCAATAACCCAGCTCGCCGTAACGCCGATACCGCCGTTATAGCCACCGCCAAGCTTGAGAAAAAATTCATCAGCTAAAGGCTGTGTCTTTCCATCCGCCACCAAATACGCAGCGCCGCGAAATGACATCAAACCGCCCAAGGTCACCACGAAAGACGGCACACCTATAAATGCAGTTAAAGCGCCTTGGTACATGGACACAGCAATCGCTGCAGCCAGGCCAGCAAGCGATGCCGCCTGCCAAGACCAATTTGCGGTGTACATCAAAAAGGCGATCAACACACCCACAAAACCCATCACCGAGCCCACCGACAGGTCAATATGGCGCGCCACGATGATAAGCACCATGATGGTTGCCAGAATACCCACCACAGCCGTCTGCTGGGCGATGTTGTACAAGTTTTCAGCCGATAAAAAGATACCGTCCGAAAGAATATTAAATACGAGTGCGATAACCACCAGCACACCGGACATCAAAACCATGCGCCAGTCCACCTGAGCACGTTTGATTGATTGAATGACAAGATTCATGATACTCACTCCTACCTCTACCGAACCAATAGAACCAATGACTAGACCGATTTTTGCGACAAAATTCATGGGTCGCAAACGACACCGCGGGCGCTAAGCCCGCGGTGTAACTTCTAAGCTGCTTCTTAAGTTGCTACTTAATCTGTCAATTCAGATTCAGCAGTTATGCAAGCATTGTTTGGCTTATTTGCAGACAGCAACTTTCGCGCCATCAATACCTTTGCACAAAACGTCTTTCTTGATGTAGCCAGCTTTCAAGACAACATCCAAGTTGTCTTTGGTCACAGGAACAGGCTTCAAGAAGATGGCTTTCAAAGTCATTTTTTTCTCGCCGCCAGCCCAATCAGCAGCGCCAGTTACAGGCTTGCCAGCACCCAGCTCAACAGCAGCTTTAGCAGCAGCGGTGCCGAGGTCCGCAGAGTTTTTCCAGACTGACACAGTTTGTGTACCAGCAGCCACACGGTTCAAAGCAGCGTGGTCGCCGTCTTGACCAGACACTGGAATACCTTGCAAGCCTTTAGCAGTCAAAGCAGCCACCACACCGCCGGCCATGCCGTCGTTTTGTGCGATAACAGCGTCAACCTTGTTGGCGTTCTTCGTCAAGATCTGCTCCATGTTTTTCTGTGCGTTTTGTGGGTTCCAGCCAGATGTGAATTCTTCGCCCACAATCTTCACGTCACCCTTTTTGATAGCGTCAGCCAACACTTCGCCTTGGCCTTCGCGCAAGAAATTGGCATTTGCATCACCTGGGTCACCCTTGATGATGGCGAAATTGCCTTTTGGTTTGACAGCCAATATAGCGCGAGCAGTCATACGGCCCACTTCTTTGTTGTCAAACGTGATGTATGTCACGCCTGGAGCTTCGAACAAACGGTCGTAAGCGATGACTGGAATCTTCAATTGAGCTGCTTTGTTCACAGCAGGCAAAATGGCAGACTTGTCTTTACCCAAGATGATCAACACTTTTGCGCCCTTGGCGATCAAACCGTCGATGTCAGCCAATTGCTTCTCTGCAGAAGCGCCAGCATCTGACATGATGTATTTAGCACCAGATTTAGCCAACTCCGCCTTGATCGCAGCTTCGTCAGTCTTCCAACGCTCTTCTTGGAACGCGTCGTAACTCACGCCGACGACCAATTGTGCGAAAGATGAGCCAGCAGCCATGGCCAAAGCCAAAGCGGTCAGAGTACGTTTAAATTGCATTCTTTTATCTCCAGTTAGTAAACCCCTAAGGGCGTTAAGTTTTAGCTAAAACCTGCTTACTACGACAGCGGAATGCTATTTAGTTCAGCAAGAAAACGAAGTATCCAACTTTTTTTGACCCAAACCATTAGGGAAAACACTAGTTTCGGTGTGGTTACACGCAAAATTATCTCAGCAGAGATTTGCTGTGCTTTTAATGTGCTGTATCGTCTTAAAAAAGGTCATCACAAGTCAAGCTGACACGATTTCATTCGCGCTATGAGAAGTAACTTGAAATCAATGAAAAAATAGCTATGTACGTCAATCTCAGCCGCAGCGGCAAGTACCAAACTGGCAGATTCACCGCCTGAACCATGCACTTGTCTTGCCAAAAATGAATCAAAAAACCTGCTACCAATAGCGCGCAAGCATATTTAGGCATCATCGAAAGCGCCATCCACGCCATCAGCGCTGGCACCACACTCCACACAAAGCTGCGCGTGCGTCGATTCGTCGTCATATCGCTCTGACTCATCGCAAAGCCCCAGTGCAGTGCACCTACAAAACTAAGGATCACCGCACCATACGCCAATAGTGCGTCGCGCCACAAGCTGCTGTGGTTACTATCAAACCACGTGGCAACAGCCAAAGCGACAAACGGCAACAAGCCCCCATAACCCAACCATGACACGATTGGCGGGATAATTGTTTTGAAAGAATCGACTGGATTTGATAATTTAGTCATTTAAAAATATAAATCAAATTATTTTTCCAAAATTGGAGGTCATCAATGAGTGAAGAAGACGAGCGCTGCTGTGGCACAGGTCACTGCATGATCAATGCCGACGGGCAGTGCTGGTGTGGCCAACAATGGGATGGCGAGAAGATGTGCCAGCCTGAATCGACGTCTATAGCAACGCCTGAACCGAAGTCTGACGTGACTTCAAAAAGCGATGCTCCCATCACATCCGCTTATATTGCGTCGGGCAATAGGCCCGTTTGACACCTTCTGGGCGCAACGCTGTGTGTTTGGTGATGCGGCTGGTCACCCGTTTGCGCCACATTTTGAAAGAGCTGGCTTTCATATTGGAACGCATGAAATTGATCACCGCAGACTCGTTTAAACCATAAGTGCGTTGTATGGCTTCAAACGGCGTGCGGTCTTCCCAAGCCATTTCTATGATTCTAGAGACGTCACCGGCGGCGAAGAGGGGTTCAGGTTTTGACATGTCAAAATTGTAAATAAAGCCGAATAACTCTGTCAGCCTTGCAAAAAAGCCCTTGCCAACTTTGTGGCAACATATGCCTATGCAAGAATCAAAAACCGCACCTTCAAAATCATCATTCGTCCCCCAAATCACCCTCTACCAGCGCTGGTTGCGCGACAAACGTGGTTTGTCGTTCGACTCGTACGATGCACTCTGGCGCTGGTCCACGACAGATTTAGACGTGTTTTGGCAAAGTATTTGGGATTATTTTGACCTGCGGTCTTCCAAACCCTACTCTGCCGTGTGTGACCGCAGTGCCTCTGACCGCATGATTGATGTGACATGGTTCACAGGCGCGATGTTTAACTATGCTCAGCAGGTGTTTAGGCACGTGGAAGCTGCCGATAAAGCCGGCTTTCCCGCCATCATCAGCCATAACGAGAAAACCCTGGGCAAACAAACTGCCAAAGAGATGTCTTGGCCGCAGCTGAAGCAACAAGTCGCTTCCCTCGCCCTGCACCTGCAAGCGCAGGGCGTGCAGCCGGGGGACAGGGTGGCGGCGTATCTGCCGAACATTCCAGAGGCGATGGTGGCGTTTTTGGCGACGGTGAGCATTGGCGGCGTATGGAGCATTTGCGCGCCCGACATGGGGACAAACGCCGTTTTGGACCGCTTCAAACAGATCGAACCCAAGGTGCTGATAGCCTGTGACGGCGTGACCTTTGGCGGCAAAGACTTTGACCGCCAGGCCGTCGTCGCCGAGCTGTGTGACGCGTTGCCGAGTGTGCAGCACGTGATTTTGCAAGACAACTTAGGAACGCTGCAATCTTACATTCAAGCATCTAAGAACGTTATTAATACGATAGCTACTCAGGCAATATTTACGGTGATTACAGCTAATAATGATGCCGTTACAGCCACTTTTGAACCGCTTTGGCTGCCGTTTGACCATCCGCTGTGGATCGTCTATTCAAGCGGCACAACGGGGCTGCCTAAACCGATTGTCCATAGCCACGGCGGCATCGTTATCGTCGCGCTGGCCAGCAAAGTGCTGCACAACGACGTGGGTTGCAGCTACGCGCCCAACAACTTGGGCGAGCGCTTCCACTGGTACAGCTCCACCGGCTGGGTGATGTGGAACGCGCAGATGAGCGGCCTGTTGAACGGTACGACCTGCTGCATTTTTGACGGTAGTCCGGGCGGCAGCTCGGTAGACGCAGCGGGCAACAAAATCGCCCCCGACTACACCACCCTGTGGCGCTTTGCCGCCGAGCTGGGCGTGACCTACTTTGGCGCAGGTGCGGCGTTTTTTGCGAATTGCCAAAAAGCGGGCATAGATTTATCCAAAATTGACGGCCCAGCGGGCAATTTGTCCAAAATCAGAGCACTGGGCACTACCGGTTCGCCACTCTCAGCCGATACGCAGAACTGGGGCACGGCGCAGTTTGAAAAGCTGGGCACGCCGAATATGTTTTGGGCAAATATCTCTGGTGGCACTGACTTTGCCGGCGCTTTCATAGGCGGCAACCGCGAATTGCCCCTCAAAGCCGGCGTAATGCAATGCCGCGAGCTGGGCTGCGCGGTGGAGGCGTGGAACGAGCAAGGCGAGCCGGTCATCAACGAAGTGGGCGAGCTGGTGTGTACACAGCCCATCCCGTCCATGCCGCTGTATTTTTGGGGTGATGCGGAGAAAAAACGTTATATATCAAGCTACTTCGACACCTACCCCAACGTCTGGCGGCAT
>JAYWCQ010000212.1:0-5654 GCA_043780435.1 Polaromonas sp. | reverse complement strand
TGAACGTTTTCTCAGCAGCCACGTACTCATGCACGCTGGCCACGTGGATGCAGTTTTTCGCATCGACCATGCTGTAGCAGGTGTTGGTTAGCATTGGGTTGGAGTTAACTTCCCAACCATTGATCTGCGCAACAATGGCAGCGGCTGCCACTTTGGCTTGTGCGTTCGCCATGTGGCCACTCTTAGGCATGCCTGCTGCGATTTGGATGGAGTCGCCCAACACGTGCACATCTTTGGCGGCGGTTGATTCAAAAGTGAGGTAGTTCACACCGCACCAGCGACCGTTGGCCATGTTGTTCAAGCCAGCGTTGACCGCAACCAAACCTGCCCGCATGTTTGGCAAAGCGTTGATGACTGTCGCTTTCACATCGTCTTGAATTTCAAACTTGATGGTGCCGGTTTTGGCGTCAACAGCCGTCACTTTGTGGTCACCACGGTACTCGATCATGCCGGCGTATTGCGTTGTCCAGATCTTTTTAAACAGTGGGCCTTTGGAGGTCACATCGGGGTTGCCGTCCAAAATCAAAATCATGCTTTTTGGCTTGGCCACTTTGAAGTAAGACGCGATTTGGCTGGCACGCTCGTACGGGCCGGGTGGGCAGCGGTAGGGTGCAACTGGGATGGTGATGGCGTACGTGCCGCCGTCGGGCATGGCTTCGAGTTGCTTGCGCAAAGTTGCCGTTTCGGCACCGGCTTTCCAAGCTTGCACGATGTGACCGCTGGCGCTCGCTGCGGCCAAACCCTCGATGCTGCCCATCATCAAATCAATCCCCGGAGAAACCACCAGCTTGTCATAGGCAATGCTGCCACCGCGTGCCAACGTCACGGTTTTCTTGGCTGCGTCTATGCTGCTGACCATGTCTTGCACCACTGTCACACCATGTTTTTTAGACAACTGCTGGTAGGAGCTGGTGATGTCCGCCATCTGCTTGTGGCCCCCCAACACCATATTAGACACAGGGCAAGAGATGAACGTGGCGTTGGGCTCGATCAGCACCACGTCAATGTTGTACTGCGACAGCAAGCGCACGTATTTAGCCGCGGTCGCGCCACCAAAGCCACCGCCCACGACGACGACTTTGGCCTTGGAAGGCATAGAAGTTGTCGCGCAGCCGGCCAAACCCAGCAAACTAAGTGCGGCAGCTGATTGAAGAATTTCACGGCGATGTAAGAGGCGTTGCATGTTGTTTGAATTTGTCATGTCAGTCACATCCTTATTTTTTCTTATTTCTTTTGTACGGCGAAATACGCAGCAATCATGGCGATTTGAGCATCGCTGTAGCCCTTGCTGAGCTGATGCATCACCGTGGCGGGTCGCGTGCCCGCTTTGAAAGCCGCCATTTGCGCAACGATGTCATCTTTCGACAAGCCGGCTAAAGACACTACTGGCGAGCCGATGACGGCTTTGCCTTGCGTGCCGTGGCAGGCAGCGCAGCTGGCAGCCAGGCTGGCAACATTCAGCTCATCTTTGGATTGAGAAAATGCTGTAGTTGGCGCAATGAGTGCCAGGCTTGCTAAAAATACTGAAGCAATTCCAAGATTTATGCGTTTTAACGTCATATTGCCATCCTCTTTTTATATTTAAAAAAATATATAGTTATATTCCAATATCGATATAACTATAACCCAAGGCTACAGTTTTTAGTGGCTCATTTTCTACGTACTAACCCGTATGCCTTTTGAAATTGTAGATCATTTATCGATTATATATATGCTATATTTTTAATAGCGTCATAGGCAATAAATACAATGGCTATCTCCATAAATAGCATAAAAAAATCGGGTGCTTTCACAAGCTACCCGATTTCCAGTTTAGCGGCCAGATAATTTTTACTGCGCCGTAATACCCGCCGTTTTGATCACTTTCGTCCAGTGCACCAATTCGTTCGCCACAAACGCAGAATACGCTTTGCCACCTTGCGTGGGGATCACAAAACCTTGTGAGTCCATACGCTGTTTGATGGCTGGCGACTGCATGGCTTGTGTCATGGCGGCTTCTAACTTGTCAACAATCACTTTGGGTGTGCCTTTTTGAATCGACATGCCAGACCAAGACAGGGCCTCAAAACCTTTGTAGCCAGATTCAGCAACAGTCGGCACATCCGGGTACAAAGCATTGCGTTCAATGCTTGACACCGCTATCGCGCGCAATTTGCCCGCTTTCACGTGTTGCAGCGCCACGTCTTGGTTGATGAACGCAATTTTGACCGTGCCGCCGATCAAATCCGTCATCATGGGGCCGCCACCACGGTATGGAATACCCGTCAAAAAGACGCCTGCCGTTTGCTTGAACAGCTCCATCGCCATGTGGCCAGAGGCTGCATGGGTGTAGCCGTAGTCCAGCTTGCCTGGGTTGGCCTTGGCAAAATCGACCAACTCTTGCAGCGTTCTGAACGGTAGGCTTGGGTGCACCAGCAGCACGTTCGGGCCAGAATGCACTTGTGTGAGGTGCACAAAATCTGTGTTGGAGTTGTACTTCAAAGTAGCATCCAAGCCGTGCGCACGGCATTTTGCCCCACACCAGTTTGAATAATCCTATAACCATCAGCCGCCGCTTTGCTGGCGCGCTCAGTGCCCACCACGCCACCAGCACCGCCCACGTTTTCAACAATGACCGGTTGCTTCAATATTTTGCTCCACTAGTGTCCGATAAACTTTCATAAAAATCAACAAAACCACAATAACTGCGCGGAGTTGCGTGCGATTTTAGATTCGGACGATTTCAAACGCAATTTTTTCTCAAAAGCGAGTAAGGTAACTTTGTTTCAAGAAAGTTGCCTGATGAATACGGGTCAAACAGTGTTCGCACAATTGCTGAAATTTGTACCATTCAATCACTTTGCGCAAATTCATGCACTTGATCGAGGTTAATATGTTTGAGAAAATCTCGCTGGTTCAAATGGTCGAAAATGCTCAACAAAGTAACTTAATTACATCCCAAAATCAGCAAAAAAACTTATTCTGATGTGACGATGGAGTTTGTCGGACACTAGTGAAATATCTTCTACTATCTTCTATCCACCAAGGCGTGCGCGATCGTACCCAGGTCAACATACTCCAGCTCACTGCCAATCGGCACGCCGCGCGCCAAGCGGGTGACATGGACGCCGCGTGCTTTCAAGCCCTCGCTGATCACATGCGCTGTGGTCTCCCCCTCAGCCGTGAAGTTGGTGGCCAAAATCACTTCTTGTATGGGCGAGGTTTGCACCCGTTGAAACAGCTTTTGCAAGCCAATCTCATTGGGCCCGATACCGTCTAGCGGGCTCAACTTGCCCATCAGCACGAAGTACAAACCTTTGAAAGCACCCGTGCGCTCCAGCGCCAATTGGTCGGCTGGCGTTTCCACCACGCACAGCCGTGTTTGGTCCCGCTGGGTGTCGCTGCAAATATTGCAAATGTCATGTTGAGTGAAGGTGTTGCACTGGCTGCAATGCAGCACTTGCGAGGCCGCATTCGTCAGCGCCTGCGCCATGATTTGCGCACCTGCCCTGTCGTGCTGCAGCAGGTGAAACGCCATGCGCGATGCCGATTTCAGCCCCACGCCAGGCAAACGGCGTAAAGCTTGAACCAAGGCGTCTAATGCGCTGGAGTTATCCATTCAAATGGGATGGTGAACGGGATTAAAACGGAAACTTCATGCCGCCCGGCAAACCTGGCATGCCTTTGGAGACGCTGCCCATCTTGGCATCGCTGTTATCAGACAATTGCTTGGCCGCATCGTTAAAAGCAACGGTCAACATATCTTCCAACATGTCTTTGTCGTCCGCCAGCAAGCTGGGGTCAATCTCAATGCGTTTGACGTGGTGCTTACCTGTCATGGTAATTTTGACCAAACCAGAGCCAGATGTACCGATGACTTCTGAATTAGCCAGCTCGTCCTGCGCTTTCTTCATGTTGTCTTGCATGGCGGTAGCTTGCTTCATCAGGCCGGCGAGTTGTCCTTTGTTGAACATGGTGTTTCCTTTTCTCTAAGTTGTTGAATTAATTAAATATTTAACCAGGATTATCTATTTTTCCGCTTCTTGTCATTCCCGTGCAGACGGGAATCCATGGTGGCGCTTGTGGTTTCCCGCCTTCGCGGGAATGACGGCACGAATGGATACTTGCACCTGCATTAAATTTACGCGCTGACCTTGATGCTGCCAGGGACAATTTTCGCCCCAAAATCTCGCATCAGCTGCTGCACATATGCGTCTTGCGTGATGATATCTTGCGCCATGCGTTGGCGCTCGGCCGTTGCAGCGGCAATGCGCTTGGCAGGCGTGTCACTCGCAGGGCCAATTTCAATGCTAAGCCGCACCGAATGCCCCAGCGTCTCCAGCGCCAACTGCAACTTTTCACGGCTGCCGCTTTGGCTGAGCGACTCGCGCTCAATCCGCAGCAGCCAATCGTGGGGCTCACCGTCACTGCTAGGGCTGGTTCGCGCTACGAGTTGTGATTGCAAAGCCAGCTCACGCACCAGCGCGGCAATCGCCTCTTGCGCCAATAGCGCTTGCACCGCTGCATGCCAGACATCGCCTTCAGGCGTGGGCACCAATTCAGCCGGAGCGATGGCTGAATTCAGCCCCGCGCGCTCGGTGCGCTGCTCGGTACGGGCACTGGGCGCAGATTGTTCACGAACGGGAATTGCTAGATATTTAGGAGCTATTGAGGCAGGAAATACGCCGGTTACAGGCTTAATTTCTTCAATATTTTGTACTTTTACGCTCTCAACGACAGGTTCGGGCGCTTTTTCAGCAACCAATGCTGCTGTCGCTACTTCCCGTTCGGGTTGAGTATGTCGAAACTCTTCGATTTGGCTAGTTGCAGACCCTTCGACAGGCTCAGGGCGAACGGTTTTTTGATGTGGCGCTGGGTTTGCAGCGGGCGCTACATCTGATTTAAAAGTTTTTTTTTCAGCCGGTGGATTAGATCCATCCGGCTTGAAAGCTAACAATCGCAGCAACACCATCGTCAGCGCGGCATATTCATCAGGCGCCAAGCCCAGCTCGGCACGACCATGCAGGCACAGACTGTAGAGCAATTGCGTCTCGTCTTTGGGCAGTTCGGCAGCCAATTGGCTGGTTTGCACCACTTCCGCGTCGGATATATCTACCGGCATGTTCGGCACCGCTTGCATCACCGCCATACGCTGCAAAATCGTGGTCATTTCCTCTAAAGTAGAAGCGGCAGACAAACCATTCAAACGCAGCGTTTCCACCGTTTCGACCACGGTTTTACCGTCGCCCTGCGCCAAAGCGCCAATCAGGTTGAACACATAACTGCGGTCCACACTACCCAGCATGAGGCGTACCGACGATTCTTCTAGCCGCACTTCCGCGCCCGAACCGCTGAAAGCAATCGCTTGATCGGTCAATGACAGCGCATCCCGCATAGAGCCACGCGCCCCGCGTGACAGCAAACGCAGCGCCTGCGTATCCGCGCCAATGCCTTCGGCTTGCAGCACTTTTTGCAGGTGCTCCAGCACCGTTTCAGGAGCCATAGGGCGTAAATTGAACTGCAAACAGCGCGACAGCACCGTCACAGGCACTTTTTGCGGGTCTGTCGTCGCTAAAACGAATTTGAGGTATTCCGGCGGCTCTTCCAGCGTTTTCAACATCGCGTTGAACGCGGTGTTGGTCAGCATGTGCACCTCGTCAATCATGAAGACTTTG
>JAYWCQ010000211.1:0-6196 GCA_043780435.1 Polaromonas sp. | reverse complement strand
GTGCACCACTCCACAAAGATGTCTTGCGCCGCGTCGTCAAAGCAGAAGTGCGGCAGCTTCACAAAATCGTCATGGGGTGCGGCACCGTCTTGCACAGGGTCAAACACGGCCAGCCGGTCGAACAGATCACGCACGGCCTCGCGTGCGCCCTTGACCGGGTAGCGGTCGCGCCATTCCCAAGCAACGGCGTTGGGGTACACCATCACCTGAAAGCGCTGGATGCGGCCATCGTTGTCCAGTGAGTTGGTGATACCGGCGAGATAACGTTCCAGTAATTCTGGCTGGATGCCACCGAAAACAGAAATACACAGGTTTTTGATGTGCAGGCTGCCGCGCCCGATGCGGTCAATGTTGAAGCTGCCGGTGCCGTTCCAGCCCTCCAGATAGAAAGCCTTGTCGCCTTCTTTGCCTTCTTTCTCCCAGGAGGCAAGCAGGCCGATCAACTCATCCCGGTAGACCAGCATGCCCTGCGGGTTGTGCACCAGGAGGTCGCCCAGCTTTTCCACGGTGGAGTCGTTGGATTTGAAACGCCGTTCTTTGGGTTCTTCCGGGGGTTGCAGGTCTTGCAGGTCTGCAATGGCGGCGTTCATTTTGAGGTGGTCGCCTTTGCCGACTGCGGCCTTCTTCATGCTGGCCTTGACGGCGGACTGGTGGGCCTCAAAGGCTGCGGTTTCGGCTGCGAAAATCTTCTTGGCATCCTCCAGCTTTTCCGCTTCTTTGGCCTCTAGCCGGTCGAGAAAGCGCGTCACCGTGCCCAGGGCGGGCGACTTCTTGGACGACGGGTCGCCCACGATGCCGCCAAACAGATTCGGGGTCACGATCCAGTCGTCCCGACGCTTGGGCTTGATGCCGCAGCGCGCACCAATGACCGAGCCCAGGCACACGATCAGCGCCGCCGCGATGTAGTCAGGCGAACACGGCATGCGGTCGGCTTCGTCCAGCACAAAGTCCGCCAGCGTTGGGGGCAGCAATGTTTTGGCGTCGAAGGCTGGAGCAAGAGGAAGATCGGTTTTAACCTCCTTTGGCTCACTCCATATGGCTAATTGGCCGCTAGCCCCCGTGTTACTTGCGCAAGCAGCTACTGAATTGATAGCGGAATCAATGCATTCCCTTACCGCGTCTGGCCCTGCCAGTTGGTGCAGGTCGTTGAAGTCGGTCATGTCGTTCATGATGTTGTCGCCTTAAACACCGGTACGGCCAGCGTGGCACCCGTTGCTTGCACCGCCGCCGTGGCCTTGGTCATGCCGGGGTTGCCGGGGGTCTGGTGGTCGTCGTCTGCGGCGATGATGATTTTGAGAGCGGGGTACTTGCTGCGCAGTGCCACGGCGACGGCTTCAAGATTGCCCGCATTGAATGCGACCGCGACGGCGTGGCCGGTGCATTCATGGATGCTTGCGCCCGTGGCAAAGCCTTCGCACACGATCAGCGCGCCCTTGGGTTTGCCGATACCGAAGTAACAGCCTTTGACCCTGCCGCCCGACATAAACATCTTGGTGCCGTCCGGCGCGATGGTTTGCAAGCTGTGCACCGTGCCCGCCGTGTCACGCATCGGGATCAAGAGCTTGTCACCCTCCATCTTTGCGCCATGGGGCTGGATGCCTTTGCGGGTCAGGTAGTCGTGCTGGGTGCAAGGCGTGGCTGCCGTCCAGCGTTTGAGTGCGTCGGCTGCTGCCAATTGCTGGCGCTGTGCCAGGTCATCTTCACGCTGGCGCTGCATGGCTTTGACGCGCTCACGGTGTGCAAACCGTTCCGCGTCGGTCATGGACGTGTCCGCCTTGCTGCACCAGTTTTGGGTAAAGCCCTCGCGCCAGTCGCCAAACGCCCCTGCGGCGATGCCGTCGCTGTGCAGCATGTACCAGCCGTTTTTGTGGGTGGGTTTGCCGCTGGTGCTGAAACGGTGGATTGCGCCGTCGTCAATGATTTCAGTCGGTGGCGTCAGTCCCGCCGCTGCAATGGCCAACCGGAATTGGTCGGTCAGGTCGTTCATACACAGCCTTTCAACGCAACACCCAAGAGGATTGCAACGGCATACGGCGCGGACTGGACCAGCCAATAGGCGAGGGCATGAATAGCGGCTTTCATGGCTACCGCCCCAAAGTTGCCATCAGGTCTTTGCGCTTGGTGTGCAGCGTCTCCACCAGCTCGCGGATTTGGGCATCGGTCTTGCCCGAGATGCGCGCGGCATTTAGCGCTTCAATTTCGTTAGACGGCCAGCCCACGCAGCGCGGCCCCAGGCGGACTTGTTGAGTCCAAAGGCCCTGCGCAATGCGCAGGTAAATCGTGGAGCGGGAATAACCCGATTCAGCCTTGACGACAGGAAGCCGGTAGATGGTTTGCAGCATGGTGGCACCTCGTTGGGTGTTGTTGAACATGCTGTGCATTGGGAACGGCGCAGGGGACTGCCCTGCAACCTGCCCTCCAAAAGCCGCGCCAATGCTAGTGTTTGGCTTTTGCGGTGCTATTGCGTTTGGTTTTAGGAGGCTTGGCAAGCCCCCACACGTTGTCCAAAGCCGCAGCTTTTGGTTTGGATGGTGTCACCGGGCCAAGAATCTGCCGCAGTCTCGTCGGCGAAATGCCTTCTTCTCTGCAAACCACCTTCCTGAACCCCCGCACGCCCGCGCTCCTGAGTGCCGCAACACGCGCCTTCAAACGAACGGCCCTTTGTTCAGCAGTTTCAGCGCCGTCGTTGTCCATGGGGTGATCAGCCATTTGCTCAAGCGTGCCAAAGTCCAAAGCCAGACGTTCGTCAGCAATCGCCAACACGTCAACCAGCGGAACACGTTGCCCGGCGACCTCCAACACCAGGCCAGGGTCAAGAGTCAAGTTGACCCGCCCTCGAAACATCTTGCCCTTCACACCACCCAACGCCCAGGCGCGGCCAGCCGTATCCACGGGGCTGGCAACCGCAGACTCCAGCAACCGTGCCAACCCGTTGGCGACCAACTCGACCGAGGACTTCCACCTCTCCAGCATGTCTACCGGCACGGGCACCCGGCTGATATCGCTGCGCCTGTCGCACATGACAAACGGCCAGGCCACGCCATCTTTGTCAATCGGCACTTCCACAGACATTGGGCACGACCGCTCACAGCCAGGGCAAACAACGCTTTGGGCTGGCATGGTTTTCATCAGCATCCCGTGGTTTTTCAGCGCGGTAACCAACATACCGGGCCACCCGGCCAACTCTTCGGCAGAGACCATCAGCGGTGCCCCCGCCAACACGCCCACGCGCGCCAGCCAGTTAGCCAGCGCGACGTTTGGCGTCATCCGGTTCTTTCGGTTCTATGCCCGACGCGCTCAGCATCTCCCGCAACACCAGGTCAAGCCCATCATGTTTGAGTGAACACGAATTTGGATGCGTGATCTTTACCACCACCGTCTTGGGCCGTTCGCCTTCCACCCCTTGCACGGTGGCCGCCAACTCCACTTGCGTCACGGCATAGTGCTCCAGCGCGCCCGTGGCATCCAACTTGTCTTTCAAGGCATATACCGCCTTGGGGTCGTCCAACGTGTCGGCTTCAAGTGCAATACGCTCCCCTTTGTGCAGGGTAGACGACAAGCGCAGCCGCCGCACCACTACCCGTGTGATGCCACTGCCCACCGTTGGCACAAAATCAAAACTTTTTTGCATCAATGGTGCCAGGTCATACACCCGCGCATCCTTGGGGTCAGGCGGCAAATCAGGTAGCTTGAGGATCACTTTGGCAAACATGGCCTGCAAAGGCTCCAGCGCCTTGTAAGACCCTCTGAAGTTCAAATCTAGCGACCCATCCGTTTGCGAATAGACGAACACCACCTCGAATGCCGGGGTGTGCGGCTGGTCTTTGAACTGCCCATCCACCCACTCCGGGCTTTGTTGTGAAAAGTCCTCCGGGTAGGCAAAGAAGTAATCCAGGTTCCCGCGTCGCAGCGGTTCCACCAGGCAGTTATTGCCCCGCCCCTCAGTTCTGTGGAAATAGTCCCGAATCATCCCCGCCAATTGCTGCAAGCTGGCGTCGTCCACTGCCGCCGCCCCGTGGCCCATGTGCAGACGTTTACGCCAGTAGGGAAGGCCATCCGCGTGCGAGAAGCGGCATGCCCCTCTCCAGTACATCCGGTGGTCAAGGAACGTCACCATAGCCCGCGCGTGGTGGTTGGCGAGCTTCCCCAGCAGCGTCGTGAAAGCTTCCAGTCCGGGCTGGTCGTTCCGCAAATGCCAGGCCGCTTCGTCCACGATGCCCCGAAAGCCCTTCTCATCGCTCTGTGCCGACATCTCCTGCATCTCCGCATCCATCGCCTGCCGCTTGCCAGGAGGCAATGCTAGCCAGGATTCAAACAGGGCATGCCTCTTGTCTTTCGCCAGAGCCGCCGCGTCCCACTCGCCCAGCACGGCGTGACCTGCAAAGTAACGCACCAGCAGTTCGCCCGGCAGTTGCCTCAGGTAATCCCGGGTCGAATAGTTGCGCGCCATGTGCCGTTACCTTTGAAGTTTTGAAGTTTGGAATACGCTGCATGGATTATGCTGGACACTATTGCACCCGACTGTGCCGAGTCTTGCGCAACATGTACCCATGGCTGGGGATAAAAACAAAGCATGAAACTAATTGACAACATCAACGACCTGCTGGGCGACGACATCAAACAGTCAGTCCAGCCGGGTGCGCGGCTCAAAATCGCCGCATCGTGCTTCTCCATTTACGCCTATGAGGCCTTGAAGCGCGAGTTGGAATCGGTGGAGTCGTTCGAGTTCATCTTCACGTCCCCCACGTTCATGCCCGACGAGGTAACCGATGCCGCCAAGAAGGAGCGGCGCGAGTTCCATATCCCCAAGTCACCCTCCGAAACCCAGAGCGAGCGCAGTTTCTACGGCACCGAGTTCGAGGTGCAGCTAAAAAACAAGCTGACCCAACGCGCCATTGCGCGCGAATGTGCCGACTGGATGCGCCGCAAAGCCAAGTTTCGCTCCAACAGTGGCGTGGCCCCCATGCAGCAGTTTGCAGCGGTGCAGACCGCTGGCCCCGTTGCGCCCAATGCGGTTTACATGCCGCTGCATGGCTTTACTGCCGTGGATTTGGGCTACCAGCGTGGCAATGCGGTGTCCAACATCGTCAACAAGTTCGACGAGCCCGCCAACACCAGCGTCTTTCTGAGCCTGTTCGACCAGATATGGGCTGATCCCGACAAGCTGAAAGACGTGACCAGCTTGGTGTGCGAGCACATTGCGTCGGTCTACCAAGAGAATTCGCCCGAGCGCATCTACTTCCTGATGCTCTACAACATCTTCAACGAGTTCCTTGAAGACTTGAGCGTTGACGTGCTGCCCAACGACCGCACGGGCTACCTCGAAACACTGGTTTGGCAAAAGCTGTTTAACTTTCAGCGCGATGCCGCCACCGGCATCATCAACAAACTGGAAACCTACAACGGCTGCATCCTCGCCGACAGCGTGGGCCTGGGCAAAACCTTCACCGCCCTGGCCGTCATCAAGTACTACGAGCTGCGCAACCGCTCGGTGCTGGTGCTCTGCCCCAAGAAGCTGGCAGACAACTGGCTCACCTACAACCGCAATCTCAAAACCAACATCTTTGCCAAAGACCGCTTCAACTACGAGGTGCTGTGCCACACCGATTTGCAGCGCACCAGCGGCGAATCTTTTGGTACGCCGCTGAACCGGGTCAACTGGGGCAATTACGACCTGGTGATGATTGACGAGTCGCACAACTTTCGCAACAACGATGCCTTCAAAGATAGGGAGACGCGCTACCAAAAGCTGATGAATTCGGTCATCAAGCAGGGCGTGAAAACCAAGGTGCTGATGTTGTCGGCCACGCCGGTCAACAACCGCTTTAACGACCTGCGCAACCAGCTGGCTTTGGCCTACGAAGGCAATGCCGGCGAATGGCGTAATCAGGTGGGCGACAAGCTGCGCACCGAGAAAGACATCGACGAGATATTCCGCCGTGCGCAGGCTGTGTTCAACAACTGGGCCAAGTTGCCACCGGATGACCGTACCGCCAGCGCCATTTTGGGCGCGCTGGACTTCGACTTTTTCGAGCTGCTGGACAGCGTCACCATCGCCCGATCCCGCAAGCACATCGAGACGTTTTACGACACCAGGGATATTGGCAGCTTCCCCGAGCGCCTCAAACCCCTGTCTTTTCACTGCCCGCTGACCCAACGCACCGATGTCATTGGCTTCAACGACATCTTCAACCAG
>JAYWCQ010000210.1:0-5679 GCA_043780435.1 Polaromonas sp. | reverse complement strand
GTTGAATTTTGCGGTGATTTTGAAATCACCTTGATTCGCTTTTGCGGCAGGAATATCCCAAACCTCACCCTTGATTTTAAAATCGACCTCACTTGCCTTGCCTTCGATGAGCAAATCTCGCACGTACTCACGCGCTTTTTTCTGTATGCCTAGCGGTAAATAGCGCGACACTTTTGATAACTCGGCATCGGTCAATTTCGCGTTTAAATCCAATATCCCGGGAAATCTGCTTTTGTTGATGGCTGATGTGGGGTCACTGGTTTTCCAGGTCAGTTGTGCCGTACCTTTTGCATCGGCGTTTTTAAAACTCAGATTCGCCACGGACACATCAATCTTGGAACCAGCCGTGGCGCCAGAAACTGCTTTACTTTTAGCAACTGTTGGCGTGATTCGCCAAACGACATCTGCACTCAATTGATCAACCGGTATCACCGCATTGTCGAACAAGCCAGGCAGATCAAGAGCGCCTTTATCAATCGTTATCTTTGCTTTTCCACCGGCTGAACTCAGATCAAAATCAACACTGGCACCGCGAAAGCCAGGTCGCCCCACCGATTCATGCTTATCGACACCCTCTCCAACTTGTTGGCTGCTGGCTTTGGCTGAGATTTTCACCCCTTTGATGACACCCTTCGCTTTCAAGTCTTGCGGTGCATCTGGATAACCCCGCCAATGCGCGGATATGGACTCAACCATACCTTGGGGTGCCAAGCTGGTAAGCAGCTCATGCGTTGAAGCACCCAAAGGAATTTTGTTGGCGATCAAGCTGATGACCGTTAAATCCAGCTTATCCGCCTTGAAGTCGTTGATGCTCTGCGCGGCATCAAAAGTATCAATACCGCCAATATTCTCGTCTGTACGCTTGGGGTTTGTGGGGTTCGTTTGTGAGAACAACATGTTGCCGCCTGGCCAGCGCAAACCATCGCGCGTTTGAAACTGCAAATTTTGGGTGGACGCTTCAAAACCTTGGCTTAACTTGCGACCTATCAGCCGCCCAGACATAGACTGCAAAGCCAAGGGCTCTAACCCCTTGCCCAGTGTCGCATCCACTTGCGAAAGCGCCACATCTGCGGTGGTGCTGACCCACTCTCCCTTGGCAATACTCGTCCAGGCTTTTAAAACGCCAACACCACGCCCCGACTGACCATCGAGCTTGATATAACGACTGATTTCAGACACATCAATTTTGGCAAAATCCGTAAAAATTTGTCCTGACCAGGCTTTAACATTGCCTTTGTCCATCGACAACAGCGATTGTGAGAACAGCCCACGCATTGAAAACCGATCACCCCAAACCGCTGGCGGCGTTGCATCCAAACGCAACTCGTGTTTGTTCAAAGGGTTGCGCGACACAAAATCGACTTGGCTCAGCGTCAGCGGTGGTGGCACTCCCAAAGCACCGTTGGGCATTTCATCCACCCAGTGCACCATGCCATTGCGGATAGCGAACTCGGGTTGTGAGAAAAACCAATCTGCACCACCAGAGCTTTTGTCGTCTTTGGAAAAATCCAAACCCGCAATGGTTAATTTCCCTTGCACGTCGCGTCGAATGTTCAATTCTGGAGACTCTATCAAAATTTGCTCAACATTCAACTGCAGCAAAGATGCGGGTGACACTGATGCCAGAATACGTGGCAATTTCAAAGCTTCACGCCCAGCCGCATCCAACAAAGCAATGTCTTTGAGTTCAAATGAAGGAATAATGCCGACAGATTTGGCTGAAATTTCACCAATTTTGACGGGAATACCCAGTACCAAACTAGCCTCGATTTCCAACCGTGGGCGAAGTTCGCCAATTCGCGGCACAATCACCCAATGCAGTGCCACCCAAGCCAACGCGAAAATAACCCATGCCGCAATAGCCAAGCCCAGCAGCAGCTTGCTCAGCGCGGCGGTCATGGTCCAAAGTTTGAGGGTGGATGCTTGGGCTTGATTCATAACTTACAGATCACAATTATGACGTGTCAGTACCCCTATAGTTCCAGCGACCGACGATAGAGACATGCTTTGTAACGATTTACCTGATAACAACGCAATGCCTAGTCGGCTCGGCTTTGCCAACTATTCACGGTTTTTTCAGCGCATTGACAGGCGCTACGCTGATTTTTTAGCCTTGCTTGCACCAGGCGCACCACAGCGTGCCGCCATGCAAAACACCTACGACGCCTTGCTAGGCAAAGGCTTGGAGGTCAGCGCTGCATTGCGTATTTTGCGACAACTGGTGATGCACAGGCTCATTCAATTGGATTGCGAACAGCATGCAGCCCTCAGCGTCGTCACCCGTGCGGTGACTGACTTGGCCGAATTGGCGCTAGAAATAGCATTAAAAACCGCTTATGAAGAGCTAGATTCACGCCACGGTGCTCCTCTGAATTCAGCGCACATGTGGATCGTTGGCATGGGCAAGCTGGGGGCGCGTGAACTCAACGTCTCCAGCGACATCGACCTGATTTACGTGTACGACCAAGACGGCGATACTGCTGGCAACGCTGAAGGTCGCAACAAAATCTCCATCCACGAGTATTTTGCCAAAGCCGTCAAAATTGTTTATGACTTGGTGGGCGCGACGACAGAGCATGGCTTCGTCTTTCGGGTCGATTTAGCGCTGCGTCCGCACGGCAATTCTGGCTCTGCGGCGGTATCACTGGCTGGTTTGGAGCAATATTTGCAAGTCCAAGGCCGAGAGTGGGAACGCTTTGCGTGGCTGAAAAGCCGCGTGGTTGCGCCGCAAAGCAGCATCAGCAATGACTCAGCCAAAGCCTTGCGCGATGTCGTTTTGCCGTTCGTCTTCAGAAAATACCTAGATTACAACGTTTTTGAGTCGTTGCGCACCCTACACCTGCAAATTCGCCAAGAATCTGCCCGCCGCAGCGCTGGCCGACCTGAGCGCGCCAACGACGTGAAACTCTCTCGTGGTGGCATCCGCGAAATTGAATTCACCGTGCAACTGCTACAAGTGGTGCGCGGTGGCCAATACCCCGAGCTGCGCAAACGCCCCACGCTGGATGCCCTGCAACGCGTCGCCCACGCGGGTTTGATGCCACAAGCCACCGCCGACGCACTGTGCCAAGCCTATGCGTTTTTGCGCCGCGTGGAACACCGCATTCAGTACCTGGACGACCAGCAAACCCACGCCATGCCCACGCAAGATGCTGATTTGCAGTGGATAGCGCAGACGATGGGCTACAAAGACTGCGACAGCGATAGCTGCGCATTTTTGAGCGATTTGGATGCCCACCGCGAACTGGTAGCCAATGAGTTTGACAAACTGTTGGGTGGTTTTCAGCAAACCAACAACAATGCAAATTTAAAGGATTGCAGCACGCAAGCCTGCAAAGTTTGCCCTCCACCAGTAGCCTCAAGTGCAACACCTGCGACACCTGCGACAGAGTTTGCCAAACGCATTGCCACTTTGTCCGAACACCCGCGCGTGCTCAACCTGCGCGAAGATGCCAGAAGCCGCTTGATGCGCTTGGTGCAACGCACCAGCGCATGGCTGCAAGAAGGCCGTGTCACCGAGTTGGCAGCTTTGCGAAGCGCAGATTTTTTAGAGCCTCTGTTGCGCCGTGAAAGTTATTTGTCCTTGCTGTGGGAGCGCCCCATGGTGCACGAGCGACTGCTCAAGCTCCTAGGCAGTGCCCGCTGGCCAGCCAGCTACCTGCTCAAGCACCCCGGTGTGATGGACGAACTGGCTGGCGATGCTTGGTTGACTGAGCGTTTTGAGCCGCCAGCGTTTGAAGCCGAGCTCGCCCTGCGCCTCAAATCCCTGAAATCAAGCGGCCAAGACGATGTGGAAACCCTGCTCAACCTGCTGCGCCGCGCCCACCATGCCGAGCTGTTCCGCACCTTGGCGCGCGATATTGAAGGCCAGCTCACCGTCGAGCAAGTGGCTGATGACCTGAGTGCCTTGGCCGACACGATGCTGCGCGTCACCGTGGCATGGTGCTGGGAGCGGCACAAAAACAAACATCAAGACCACCCACAAATCGCCATCATTGGCTACGGCAAGCTGGGCGGCAAAGAGCTGGGCTATGGCAGCGACTTGGACATTGTGTTCATCTACGAAGACACTGACGAAAATTCTGGTGAAATATACAGTTCATTCGTGCGAAAACTCATCACTTGGCTGGACACCAAAACCTCAGAAGGCGATTTGTTCGAAATCGACACCGCACTGCGCCCCAACGGCAACTCTGGTTTGCTAGTGACAAGCTTTGCAGCTTTCTCTGACTATCAAGAAAAACGCGGCAGCAACACCGCCTGGACGTGGGAACACCAAGCCATGACCCGCGCCCGCTTTGTGGCTGGCTACGAGCCCCTGCGCGCCAAATTCGACCAAATCCGCCAAAACGTCATCTCCGCCCCGCGCGATTTGCCAGCGTTAAAGCAAGAAATCATTGCCATGCGCGACAAAGTTCGTGCTGCCCACCCCGTCAAATCTGACCAATTCGACGTCAAACACAGCCCCGGCGGCATGGTCGATGCCGAATTTGCCGTGCAATTTCTGGTACTCGCCCACGGCGCGGCGCACCCTGAATTGCAAGGAAACGTGGGGAATATTGCGTTGATGCAACTAGCCGAAGCAGCCGGCTTGCTCTCCGCAGGTGTGGGCGAAGCCGCAGCAGACGCCTACCGCAGCCTGCGCCACGTGCAACACGTAGCGCGGCTGGATGAAGCGCCTACGCATGTGTCTAGCGCTGAATTGCACGTTGAACGGGATGCCATGTTGGCACTGTGGAACACTGTATTTGCTATATAATTAATAGCAGTTTAGGTAATAAATACAACGGCTAGAGGTATATTTACGCCTCTAAAATCGATGCTCTAGCTATTTGAACGAATCTTAGCCACCAGCGCCGTTGTTGAATACCCTTCCAGAAACGGTAGCGCCAGCGCCTTCCCGCCGTAGCTTTCCACCAGCTGCGCCTCTTTCAACTTGCCCATGTCGTAATCGCCACCTTTGACGATAATTTGCGGGCGCAGTTCATTGATGATTTCTAGTGGGGTGTCCTCATCAAACCACGTCACCAAGCTGACGGATTCGAGAGCGGCTATCAGGGTGGCGCGGTCGGTGTCGGTGTTCAGGGGGCGGTCTGGGCCTTTGCCTAGGCGCTTGGCGGATGCGTCAGTGTTCAGCGCAACGACCAAGCTGCCACCCAAACTGCGGGCTTGGGCGAGGTAGGTGACGTGGCCGGCGTGCAGGACATCGAACACACCGTTGGTGAAGACGACGGGCTGCGGTAAGGCTGCGACGCGGGCTGCTGCGTCTAGTCGCGAGGTGATTTTGTCTAGAAAAGTCAAGTCGAATCCCCCTCAATCCCCCTTTTACAAAGTGGGAAGTAAGTCAAAAATCCCACACACAAAATTCGACTGTATTGTTTCCCACTTTGAAAAAGGGGGGCTAGGGGGGATTTAATCTTGGTGCTCAAGCCGGAATCGTGTCAATAAAGCTCGGCTTTTGCATCAGCTTTTCTTGCAATTTGGCCAAATTCGGGTGCGTGTCGCGCCAATCGATCTCGGGAAAGCGGAAGTCTAAATAACCCAAAGCGCTACCCACGGCAATGTCTGACAAACTGAGAAGGATGCCGGAGCAGTACGGTTTATCGCCTAGGCCGGTGCTCATGGCTTTCAGGCTGACGTGGATCTTGCCCATTTGACGGTCAATCCACGCTTGGCTGC
>JAYWCQ010000209.1:0-3791 GCA_043780435.1 Polaromonas sp. | reverse complement strand
AGGTGCCGACAAAGCCCTGGCGCGCAAACAACTCGGCCGCCTGACTCAGAATCGTCTCGCGTTGGGCGTCGTAACCGGGGGCGCGTCCTCTGGCCATGTTGTGAATGTGTTGTTTAGCGTTCGTCGAAAGAAATCACCACCCGTGCGGTGAGCGGATGGACTTGGCAGGTTAGCACAAAACCAGCAGCTACTTCGTGCGGTTCCAGCGCAAAGTTGCGGTCCATGCGCACCCTGCCCTCAATCAGCTTGGCGCGGCAGGTGCAGCAGACGCCGGATTTGCAGGAATACGGCACTTCCAGCCCTGCTGCGGCAGCTGCATCCAGCACATTGCCGTGCTCGGTGCGGAATTCGATCTCGCGGGCGAAGCCATCGCGGATGATCTGGACGATGGCTTGCGGGGCGTCACCAGCTTGCACTGTCGGTTTGGCCTTTTCACCAGTCGCATCCACAGGCACGCCAAAGCGCTCGATATGAATATGCGCCGCCGGCACGCCCGCCGCCAGCAGTGCCGCGTCCGCCTCGTCGTTGAAGCCATGCGGGCCGCAGACAAAGACGTGGTCCAGCTGCTGGGGCTGAATCAACACGCTTAAAAATTCGCCCAACTTGGCCTGCGTCAAACGCCCGCTGTTGAGCGGTGAATCCATGTGCTCTTGCGAGAACACGGTGTGCAGGGTCAAGCGCGTCAAATAGCGGTTTTTCAGGTCTTCCAGCTCTTCCTTGAACATGGTGGAACTTTGGCGGCGGTTGCCGTAGATGAGGGTGAAGTGCGACAACGGCTCGCGCGCCAGCACGGTTTTCATGATCGCCAAAATCGGCGTGATGCCGCTGCCGCCGGCGATGCCTAGGTAGTGACGCGATTGGCTGGCATCAATCGGCACGAAAAAGCGCCCTTCGGCGGGCAAAACATCAATTTGCTCGCCGGTTTTCAAACGCTGGTTGAGCCAGCTCGACATCACACCGCCGGTGACATGGCGCACGCCAATGCGCAAGTCGCCATCGTCCACGCCTGAGCAGATGGAATACGAGCGGCGCTGCTCTTGTCCGTTCAATTCGGTGCGCAGGGTCAGATGTTGGCCTTGCGTGAATTGAAAGTCGTGTTGCAGCAAGGCGGGAACATCAAACGACACGATGACCGCTTCATCGGTGTCGGGCGTGATGCTTTTGACACGCAGGGAATGGAAGTGGGTACTCATAGATAAATAAGATGTTTTAAAACGGTTTCAAAACGGCTTGAAGTGCTCAAACGGCTCTTGGCAGGCCAGACAGCGGTACAAGGCCTTGCACGCGGTGGCGCCAAAGGCCGACAAACGCTCGGTGTGGGCGCTGCCGCAGCGCGGGCAGTCCAGCGCGGGGGCGGCTTGATTTGATGCACGACCTTGCGGCATGTAGCGCAACACGATGTCTTGCCCCTGCATCACCGGTCCGGGCGGTGCAATGCCGTAGCGGCGCAGCTTGTCGCGGCCTTCAGCGCTGATCCAATCGCTTGTCCAGGCGGGCGCATGTACCGTGGTTAAATTGACAGGGTAAAATCCGGCCTTGGTCAGCGCGTTTGTTGTTTCGGTAGCTATCATTTCCGTAGCGGGGCAGCCCGAGTACGTAGGCGTCAACACCACGCCCACACCACGTTCACCACTCAGTTGAACATCACGCACAATGCCCAAATCGCAGATCGACACCACTGGCACTTCGGGGTCGAGCACGGTGTGCAAGACCTCCCAAGCATAGTCAACCGTCAATTCCGCGTTTGCAATCACCACACACCACCTGGAAAGCTGCGTTGCAGGTGCTGCATGTCGGCCAGCAAAAAGCCCATGTGCTCGCTGTGACGACCTGTTTTGCCGGTGCTGACAAAGGCGGTCGCTTTGGGGGCTTGCAGCGTTGCGGCCGTAAGTACCGCGTTGACATCAGCCAGCCAGTCGGCTTTGACGTCGCCAAAACGTGGGCCCAAGCCAGCATCGTGCGCGGCTTCGTCCACGGCATCGCTGCTCAGCATCTCGGTGGTGTAGGGCCACAGCTGGTTCAAGGCGTCCTGCATGCGGTGGTGCGATTCGTCGGTGCCGTCACCCAAGCGCACCACCCAGTCGCCCGCATGTTGCTGGTGGTAACGCACTTCCTTCAGCGCCTTGCCGGCAACGGCGGCCAACTCGGTATCGTTGGACGTTTGCAAACGCTGCCAGAGCGGTTTGAGAAAGCTCGCCACCGCAAACACACGCAGGATGCTGAAGGCAAAGTCGTTGGTCAGGCCCTTGCGAACGCCGTTGGGCAATTCGACCAGGGTCAGGTTCACATAATCGCGCTCATCGCGCAAAAAAGCGAGCTGGTCTTCGGTATAGCCGTTGGGGTCGCTCAGTGTGCCAGCCAGCGCGTACAGCAGGCGTGATTGCCCCACCAGATCGAGCGCGATGTTGGTCAGCGCAATGTCTTCTTCCAGCGCAGGCGCGTGGCCGCACCATTCGCCCAGGCGCTGCGCGAGGATCAGGCAAGTGTCGGCTAAGCGTAAAACGTAGCGGAGCTTGGGGTCTGTAGATATAGAGATCGAGGCTTGCATGATCTGAAGCTTCCTTACATGTGATCCACAGCCGCCGGCAGCTCGTAAAAGCTGGGGTGGCGGTAGACCTTGTCGGCCATGGGGTCAAAGTAGCTGTCTTTTTGCGCGGGGTCGGACGCCGTGATGGCGCTGGACGGCACCACCCAGATGCTCACGCCCTCTTGGCGGCGGGTGTAGACGTCACGCGCCAGCTGGATGGCCATGGGCGCATCGGCGGCATGCAGGCTGCCGCAGTGTTTGTGGTCCAGGCCGGCTTTGCTGCGCACAAAAACTTCCCACAACGGCCATTCATGAGGTTCTTTTGGCACTTTGCCGGCGTATTTATTGATTATGCTGCTATCAATTTTGGTATTCATGTTGATTCCTTGATTCAAGCTGCTTTAACGATGTGTTGCTGCTTGGCGGCATGTGCCAATGCGGCTTCGCGCACCCATGTGCCGTTGTCCCAAGCGTCGACGCGGGCGGCGAGGCGTTCTTTGTTGCAGGGGCCGTCACCGCCGACGACTTGCCAGAATTCAGGCCAGTCAATCGGCCCCATGTCGTAATGTTGGCGCGTGTCGTTCCACTGCAGCAGCGGGTCGGGCAGGTTGACGCCCAAAATGCTGGCCTGCTCGACCGTGGCATCGACAAACTTTTGCCGCAAATCGTCGTTGCTGATGCGTTTGATACCCCAGCGCATGGATTGCTCGGAGTTGGGTGACTCGGCGTCCGGCGGGCCAAACATCATCAGCGACGGCCACCACCAGCGGTTCACGGCGTCTTGCACCATGGCGCGCTGGGCGGCTGTGCCCTGCGTCATCATGGTCAGTAGCGCTTCGTAGCCTTGGCGTTGGTGAAACGATTCTTCACGGCAAATCCGCACCATCGCCCGGGCATAGGGCGCGTAGGAGCAGCGGCACAGCGGCACTTGGTTCATGATGGCCGCGCCGTCCACCAGCCAGCCGATCACGCCCATGTCGGCCCAGGTGAGCGTCGGGTAGTTGAAGATGGAGCTGTACTTGGCTTTGCCGGTGTGCAGCGCGTCTAGCAGCTGGTCGCGCGAGGTGCCCAGCGTTTCCGCAGCGGCGTACAAATACAGGCCATGGCCGGCCTCGTCCTGCACTTTGGACAGCAAAATCGCCTTGCGTTTCAGCGTCGGCGCGCGGCTGATCCAGTTGCCCTCGGGTTGCATGCCAATGATTTCACTGTGGGCATGCTGGCTGATCTGGCGCACCAGCGTCTTGCGGTAGGCCTCTGGCATCCA
>JAYWCQ010000208.1:0-2679 GCA_043780435.1 Polaromonas sp. | reverse complement strand
TGGTTTGAAAGCTAAAAAGCCTAACGTTAAAGTGGTTGAAGTGCCTACAACTTGGGACCAAACCATGGCGCAAAACGGCGTGGAAGCTGCTTTGAAAGCGAATCCAGGTGCCAAGGTCATTGCCTGCGCATGGGACGGCGGCGCTTTGGGTGCCAAGGCAGCCTTGTTGGCCGCTGGCAAGAAGCCAGGCGACGTGAAAATCGCTGGTTTTGACGGCTCACCAGGCGGCTTGGACATGATGAAAGAAGGCTGGCAACAAGCCAACTCAGCACAGATGCTTGCCAAAATCGGCAAAGTGGGTGTTGAGTCTGCTATCGCTGCAGCACAAGGCAAGAAAGTCGAAAAGCGTATCGACACCGGTTCATTCTTGGTGTTGCCTGCCAACGTCGACCAATTTGCTAAAGATTCTGGCGTTGCCCAGTTCATGAAAGTCAAGTGATTTTAGATTTAGTAAGTGTTAGTTGAGAGAGTAGGTAGTTAAGTAAGAGAGACTTAAAGGCGACCGTTGCAAGGCGGTCGCCCTTTTTTTTAGTATTTTGAGTTTATTTTCAGTATTGTTGAGGACGGTCATATGAATTCCCTGAATTCCTTTAAGGTAATAACCCGCCAAGAGTGGTACGGCGCTTTCGTCGCTGTGCTGGTGTTGGGTCTGTTTTTGACTGTTGCCTCCCCCTATTTTTTAACCACAGGCAATTTATCTAATATTCTGGTGCAAGCCTCTGTGGTGGCACTGCTTGCCGGTGGCCAAACCTTTGTTATTTTGACGGGCGGCGTTGACCTCGCCGTCGGTGCGATCACCGCGCTAGCCGGTGCGATTGCTGGGCACATGATGATCAAGCTCGGCATCAACCCCTATGTTGCCATCCTCGCTGCTTTGGCCATTGGCGCAACGGTCGGCTTGTTCAACGGCTATTTGGTCGCCTTTGTCGGCATTCCCTCCTTCATCGTCACGCTGGGCGGCTTGACGCTGTGGCGCGGTTTGGCGTTTGATGCGACCGGCGGGTTTGACAACTCTGGCATGCCACCGCTGATTCGGTTTTTAGGCTATGGTGACTTTTTAGGCGTTTCCATGCCGATTTGGATAGCAGGCATATTTTTCATTGCTATGGCGTTTATTTTATCCAGCACCAAGCTGGGTCGCTATGTGTACGCCATGGGTTCTAACGAAATGGGCGCGCGCCAAGTGGGTATCAATATTCGTTGGTACAAACTCAGCGTTTACGTAGTCAGCGGCTTGAGCTGTGCCTTGGGTGCTATTGTTTTGATGGGTCGTATGGATTCATCCAGCGGCAAAATGGCGCAAAATTTTGAACTGGACGCGATCGCGGCTGTTATCTTGGGCGGCACATCGCTGTTTGGTGGACGCGGCAGCATTTGGGGCAGTTTGCTCGGTGCGGTGCTGATCACCATGATCCGCAACGGCATGAATTTGATGGAAATCTCCCAATTCCGCCAGATGATGGCGATTGGCGCCGTCGTCATCATCGCCGTGTGGATCGACGTGGTTCGCCGCCAGCGTTTGCTTAAAAAGTAATTGAAAATAAGCGAACTGAAGATGAATCAATCAATCTGGGTGCTGGGCGAAGCGTTGATGGACTGCGTTGCGCAGTCCGATGGCACTTTAAAACCACTCATAGGCGGCAGCCCGTACAACTTGGCGCGTGCGGCCGCGTTGCGCGGTGCTGATGTCAGCTTTGTGAACCCGCTGTCCACCGACAATTTTGGCGACCAAATGCGCGCTCAGTTGGCGCAAGACGGTGTCAAACCCTTGCTGCCAGCCACGCGCTTGCCCACCTCATTAGCAGTCGTACAAATCAAAAATGGCCAACCCAGCTACGGTTTTTACCGCGAAGGCATTGCCGACCGCGATTACACGGTTGATCAAATTTTGACGACGCTGGAAGGTGTCACGCCAGGTGTTCTGCATACTGGCTCACTGTTACTCGTACCGCCAGAACACGAAAAAGTCATTGCCGTCCTCAAGGGCGCGAAGAAAATGGGTTGGACCATCAGCATTGATGTGAATCTGCGCCCCAAACTTGCCGCAAACCTATCGCAATACGTGGCAGCCGTGCGGGCGGCCGTGCCCTTGGCAGATTGGCTCAAAGCCAGCGATGAAGATTTGGAATTACTCGGTTTTGCCGCGCCAAAACGCAGCCAAGGCGCTGAGATTGCCAAACACTTCACCGCGCTAGGCATCAGCCGCGTCGCGCTCACCTTTGGTGGCGATGGCGCTTGGTTGCAAGTGGACGGAAAATCCGCCGAGAAAGCCGTGCCCACCGTCACCGTGGTAGACACCGTAGGCGCTGGCGACACGTTTTGGGGCAATTGCTTGGGTGATTGGGTTCTGAATCCGCAAGATGCCGCCAACCGCGTCCAAACCACCCTGTCCCAAGCCATGCAAGCAGCAGCCATCAACTGCACCCGCGCAGGCTGCCAGCCACCTAAGTATTCAGAATTGCTATAAATAAAATAGCTAATTAGGCAATATATACGACAGCTAGAGGCATATTTTAACGATAAATTTGATTAATTAAATCGAATTTGTTAACGCTCAGCATTTGCCCGCAATTTCCCGACTGAGAGGTACCCGTTTCACTGGACGGGCAAGTTAAGTATTTTCCAATTCAGGTATGAGCCTGAAGGAGCCGTAGTTTAGGTAACTTTTACGATTGGGCT
>JAYWCQ010000207.1:0-22806 GCA_043780435.1 Polaromonas sp. | reverse complement strand
ACCCTTGGGGCAAACATCGACGCAGTTCATGATGGTGTGGCAGCGGAACAGGCGGTATGGGTCTTCCAGGTTGTCCAGACGCTCAGCGGTGGCTTCGTCGCGGCTGTCGGCGATAAAGCGGTAGGCTTGCAACAAGCCGGCAGGGCCGACAAATTTGTCCGGATTCCACCAGAAGCTGGGGCAAGAGGTAGAACAGCTGGCGCACAAAATGCACTCGTACAAGCCATTCAGCTCATCGCGCTCTTCAGGGCTTTGCAGGCGCTCTTTTTCAGGCGGCGTGGTGGTGTTGATCAAGTACGGCTTGATCGAGTTGTATTGCTTGAAAAACTGCGTCATGTCAACGATCAAATCGCGGATGACTGGCAGGCCTGGCAATGGCTTCAAGACGATATCGCCTTTGAGCGTGAGCATATTGGTCAAGCAAGCCAGACCATTTTTGCCGTTGATGTTCATTGCGTCTGAACCGCACACGCCTTCGCGGCATGAGCGGCGGAAGGTGATGCTGGGGTCTTGCGCCTTGAGTTTCATCAAGGCGTCCAAGAGCATGCGCTCAGAGCCATCCAACTCGACGTTGATGGTTTGCATGTACGGCTTGGCGTCGGTATCCGGGTCGTAACGGTAGATTTTGAAAGTACGTAGGGTCATGTTGATTCTCGATGTGTTCTGTTATAGATGTCGATATAGATTCAAACGTTATCTGGACTTAGAAAGAACGCACAGTGAGTGGAATCGAATCCACAGTCAACGGCTTCATCTTGACGGGCTTGTAAGTCAGCGCGTTGGAAGCACTGTGCCACAGCGTGTGCTTGTGCCAATCGGTATCGTTACGGCCGTTCGGGTGGGCGGCAGTGTCACCGTAGTCATTGACCGTGTGAGCACCACGGCTTTCGTGGCGGGCAGCAGCGGACACGATGGTGGCTTGCGCGGCTTCGATCAAGTTGTCGATTTCCAGCGCTTCAATACGCGCGGTGTTGAATACTTTGGATTTGTCTTTGAGGTTGATGTTGGCGACACGTTTGCGCAGCTCGGCGACCTTTTTGACGCCTTCGTTCATGCTGGCTTCTGTGCGGAACACGCCGGCGTGGAACTGCATGGTGTTGCGAATATCGTCCGCCACATCTTGCGCGTATTCACCATCCGTGGCTGCGTCCAAGCGCGCCACACGGGCGAGTGAGGCATCGGCCGCATCGGCAGGCAAGGGCTTGTGCAATTTTTTTTTCTGGTTGAACTCCACAATGTGGTTGCCTGCAGCACGGCCAAACACCAGCAAGTCGAGCAGTGAGTTGGTGCCCAAGCGGTTCGCGCCATGCACGCTGACGCAGGAGCATTCGCCCACCGCGTACAAGCCATTCACTACTTCGCTTTGGTTGTCGGCGTTTTGTGTGACGACCTGTCCATTGATGTTGGTCGGGATGCCGCCCATTTGGTAATGAATGGTCGGCACGACTGGAATCGGCTCTTTGGTGATGTCGACGTTGGCAAAATTGTGGCCGATTTCAAACACCGAAGGCAGGCGCTTCAAGATGGTGTCTGCACCTAAATGCGTCATGTCCAAGTTGATGTAGTCCTTGTTTGGACCGCAACCTCGGCCTTCTTTGATCTCTTGGTCCATACAGCGTGACACGTAGTCGCGCGGTGCCAAGTCTTTGTAGGCCGGGGCGTAGCGCTCCATGAAGCGCTCGCCATTACTGTTGCGCAAAATAGCGCCTTCGCCACGGCAGCCTTCGGTCAACAACACACCAGCACCGGCAACGCCAGTCGGGTGAAATTGCCAAAATTCCATGTCTTGCAATGGGATGCCCGCACGTGCAGCCATGCCCAAACCGTCGCCGGTGTTGATGAACGCATTGGTAGACGCTGCAAAAATGCGACCTGCACCGCCGGTGGCGAGCAAGGTGGTTTTGGCTTCCAAGATATGAATCTCGCCCGTTTCCATCTCTAATGCGGTGACACCAACGACGTCACCAGCGGCATCGCGGATCAAATCAAGCGCCATCCATTCGACGAAGAATTGCGTCTTGGCTTGCACGTTTTGCTGGTAGAGCGTATGCAGCATGGCGTGGCCAGTACGGTCAGCGGCAGCGCAAGCGCGTTCAACGGCTTTTTCACCGTAGTTGGCCGTGTGGCCGCCGAAGGGGCGTTGGTAAATCGTACCATCTGGGTTGCGGTCAAACGGCATGCCCATATGCTCTAAGTCATACACCACATTGGCAGCTTCGCGACACATGAATTCAATCGCGTCTTGGTCGCCCAACCAGTCAGAGCCTTTGACGGTGTCGTAAAAATGGTAGTGCCAGTTGTCGGCGTTCATGTTGCCCAGCGAAGCGCCAATGCCGCCTTGTGCAGCAACGGTGTGCGAACGGGTTGGAAATACTTTTGATAGCACTGCAACATTCAAACCAGCACGAGCAAGCTGTAGCGAAGCGCGCATGCCTGAGCCGCCAGCGCCGACGATGACAACGTCAAATTTGCGCTTAGAAACGGCCGCAGTCGATGCGGTGAAAGAAGAAATAGGGGAATTTGCAGCTGGCGCCATGACTTACAGTCTCCAGAGAACTTGAATTGCCCAGCCCGCACATGCGACCAGCCAGACGATGGTGAATACTTGCATCAACAAACGGATGCCAACGGGCTGGATGTAGTCCATCCAAATATCGCGCATGCCCACCCATACGTGGTACAGCATGGCGACGATGACGACAAACGTGAGTGTCTTCATCCATTGTGAAGAGAAGATGCCCGCCCACTTATCGTAGCCCATCGTTCCTTTGTTGAAAATGACTTGTGCGAGGACGACAACTGTGAAGAGTGCCATCAGCACAGCGGTGACGCGCTGGCTGAGCCAGTCGCGCACGCCATAGTGCGCACCTACGACGATGCGCTTGGAGCCGTAATTAACTGCCATGTCTTTTTTCCTTTGTTCTTTTTTTGTGTGAATAATTTTGTGGTTTATTCGTCTAATCAATAAACGCCAAACAGTTTGAGGACCAAAATGAACGTCAAACCCAAGCTCAGCACTAAAACCACTATCGCTGATGATTTGCCGAATTCTTTGGTGGCTCGGTCATGGTTCAAGTCCATGAATAAATGACGCAAGCCTGCAATGAAGTGCTGCAAATAAGCCCAAATCAACGCCAAGGCGATCAATTTGAAAAACCAGCCCGGAACAAAGCCCACGCCAGCATTGAAAACAGCGGTGAATTTGGCGAATGAAATTTCTGAACTCACTGAGGTGTCAAACATCCAGATGATGAAAGGCATCAGCAAAAACATGATCGCGCCACTGGCACGGTGCAAGATGGACACCCAAGCAGCTGGCACCATGCGGTAGGTGGTCAGGTCTTTGAAGGCGTTGATGTTGCGAAATTCGGGCCGTTTTGGCTTCGTTCCCTGGGTTGAATCGGTCATGTGGAGGCTTTCAAAAAGTACGAAAAAAACGAAAAAAGAGATGTGCCGAATCGGTGAAAGTCTAAATTCTATTGCACTGCAGCAAACTTAACCCAAAATTACAGTAAAACCGTCTTAAATACTAAGTGTTAATAAATCAGACTGTTTAGTTTAATTCATTGCGATAATGATGTGTGGAAGTCAGGTAATAACCTCTGCGTAACTCCATCGGCATGTCGTTGTAGGTATAAGCGACGCGTTCAACGCTCAAAAGCGGCGTATTTTGCTCTATTTTTAATAGCGAACTGAGAACTAAATTCGCTGGCAAAGCGCGTATTTTCTCTACTGCACGAACCATGCGAACACCAAACTCGGTTTCAAACAAAGCATACATCGAGCCGTGGTAATCGGCCAATCGCTCTGCAGTCAAACCTTTGAAAGGGGCAGCGGGCAGCCAAATATCTTCCAAAATGGTGGGCGCGCCGCTGAACGACAGCACGCGCTGCGCCTGCCAAACAGGGTCACCCGTACGCACATTCAGCAATTTGGCGATTTCGGCGGTGGCGCGAATACGCTTGCATTCGGTGATCTGCCGATCTGCCGGGCCTTCGCTGCTTTGGTCGCCAGAATCTGGCACGAGTTTTAAAAATCGATATTGGGCGTGTTTCTCGGCATGCGTATCAACAAACGTACCCTTACCTTGACGGCGCACCAGCAAATTGTCTGCCGCTAGCTCGTCAATAGCTTTGCGTACCGTGCCTTGGCTCACGCGGTAGCGTACCGCCAAGTCCATTTCGCTGGGAATCGCTTCACCGGGTTTCCATTCGCCGCCTTGCAGGCTTTTGAGTATCAAACCTTTGATTTGCTGGTAAAGCGGGCTGAAAGCGGGCGCGGCAAACTCGGGCAATCCTTGCAAATCGCTTACAGATGTCAGCTGCGTGGCTTGCGCTGGTTGAGTTGAGTTGTCGTTTTGTGCCATCCCCTCAATCATATCTTATATAAGACATAAGACAAATTGACTTATTAGGGTTTTCGCGAGTAAACTTAGAGGATATTACTTTATAGTTATTTATCTTTTCTCTTCTCTTTTTTAACTTTTACTTTCAACTTTGGAGTTTTCTATGAGCAAAAAGCCCGTCCGCGTAGCAGTTACAGGTGCAGCAGGTCAAATTGGTTACGCGATTTTGTTTCGCATCGCATCGGGTGAAATGCTCGGAAAAGACCAGCCCATCATCCTGCAATTGCTCGAAGTGCCCCTAGAAGGTCCACAAAAAGCACTGCAAGGTGTGATGATGGAATTGCAAGATTGCGCATTCCCATTGCTCGTTGGCATGGAAGCACACAGCGACCCGATGACTGCGTTCAAAGACGTGGACTACGCCTTGCTGATCGGTTCACGCCCACGCGGCCCAGGCATGGAGCGTGCTGAATTACTCGCTGTCAACGCTGAAATTTTCACGGCACAAGGTAAAGCTTTGAACGCTGTTGCCAGCCGCGACGTACGCGTCTTGGTGGTCGGCAACCCCGCCAACACCAATGCCTACATCGCCATGAAAAGCGCGCCAGACCTGCCACGTAAAAACTTCACCGCCATGCTGCGTTTGGACCACAACCGTGCTTTGTCGCAAATTGCTGCCAAAACCGGCAAAGCCGTGGCCGAGATCGAAAAATTCGTGGTGTGGGGCAACCACTCACCAACGATGTACGCTGATTACCGCTTCGCCACCATCAACGGCGCATCAGTCAAAGACATGATCAACGACCACGACTGGAACGCCAACACTTTCTTGCCAACTGTCGGCAAGCGTGGCGCAGCCATCATCGCGGCACGTGGCGTGTCTTCTGCCGCTTCTGCAGCGAACGCCGCTATCGACCACATGCGCGATTGGGCATTGGGCACCAACGGCAAGTGGGTCACCATGGGTATTCCATCTGATGGCCAATACGGCATCCCGAAAGACACCATGTTTGGCTTTGCCGTGACCTGCGAAAACGGCGAATACAAAACCGTTGAAGGTTTGACCGTTGACGCGTTCAGCCAAGAATGCATCAACAAAACCCTCGCTGAATTGCAAGAAGAGCAAAAAGGCGTGGCGCATTTACTGTAATCACGGAAAATAAACTGGCTAGACTGACTATGCAGCTTGTTCCCGCATCCACCCAAGCGCATCCGCGAGATGTGTTGTTGGGTGCGCAGGCTGCGGGTGTCAGTTTGCCAGTGTGTGATCATTATTGCGGCGTTGAAGCCCGCATGTTGAAGAGCTTACAGCTGCAAAAAGAACTTGCTGAAGAGTTTGGTACCTGCGTGTTTGACGTGACATTGGATTGCGAAGATGGTGCACCCGTGGGGGGCGAGGTGGAACATGCTCGATTGGTGGCTAAAATAGCATCAAATTCGGCACTAGCCGGCGTAAATATTGCCTACAATGCTATTAAAAAAATATCAAATAAACACGTTGAAGTGCGGAAATTATCGCGTGTGGCTGTCCGTGTGCATGCGCCAGACCATGCGGCCTTTGAGTCAGATATCGACATCATCGTCGGCCAATCATCGCATGCCTTGTGCCATGTGATGATCCCGAAAGTGGAGTCCGTTACGGACGTTGATCGCGCCGTCAAATTGATTGATGCTGCGCAGAACAAATCTAAGGTGGTGAGTAATAACTTTCAAGGCAAGCTTACGAATAATGGCAAGTTGCCATTGCATGTGTTGATTGAGTCTCCCACGGCAGTCCACCGTGCTTTTGAGATTGCCGCACACCCTCGCGTGCAGTCGCTCAGTTTTGGGTTGATGGACTTTGTGTCTAGCCACGGTGGTGCAATTCCGGCAAGTGCTATGGGTTTGGCGGGGCAGTTCACGCATCCACTGGTGGTTCGGGCCAAGTTGGCGATTGCCAGCGCCTGCCATGCGCACGGTAAAGTGCCTTCGCACTGTGTGGTGACTGAGTTTTCTGATGCAGACGCTATTAAAAATGCAGCGATTCAAGCAGCAAATACCTTGGGTTTTACGCGAATGTGGAGCATTCACCCCAGTCAAATTCGTCCCATCTTGGCGGCTTTTACGCCGGCTGCGAACGACATTGACGTGGCTACACACATCATCGCCGCTGGCGTGGATGCCGATTGGGCACCCATCAACTACCAAGGCACGCTGCACGACCGCGCCAGTTACCGTTACTACTGGCAAGTGCTAGAACGTGCGCACCAAACAGGAAGAGCGATGGATAAGTCTGTGGCTCATTTTTTTAACGATTGATTATTTTTGAAACCAGGAGATTGAGATGCTACAAGCCTACAGAACCCACGTTGCCGAGCGCGCTGCGCTAGGTATTCCGCCATTGCCACTGTCAGCTAAGCAAATTGGCGAGTTGATTGAACTGCTCAAAGTGCCACCAGCGGGCGAAGAGGCAACACTGGTTGACTTGATCACACACCGTGTGCCAGCGGGTGTAGACGCTGCTGCTAAAGTGAAAGCCAGCTACCTAGCTGCTGTTGCCCACGGAACAGAGTCCTGCGCACTCATCAGCCGTGCGCAAGCAACGACACTTTTGGGCACCATGCTGGGTGGCTACAACATTGGCCCGATGGTGGCTTTGTTGGACGACTCTGCTGTTGCTGCAGAAGCCGCTGCGGGTCTGAAAAAGACTTTGTTGATGTTTGACCAGTTTCATGATGTCAAAGAAAAAGCCGACAAAGGCAATGCCTTTGCCAAGTCTGTGTTGCAAAGCTGGGCCGATGCTGAGTGGTTCACCAGCCGCCCAGAGGTGCCAAAGTCCATCACTTTGACCATTTTCAAAGTGGCCGGTGAAATTAATACTGACGATTTGTCTCCAGCGCCTGATGCATTTAGCCGCCCAGACATCCCGATGCATGCATTGGCCATGCACAAAAATGGCCGTCCAGGCATCGTTCCGGAAGAAGAAGGCAAGCGTGGCCCTGTTAAATTCATCAACGACTTGAAAGCCAAGGGCAACTTGGTTGCCTACGCGGGCGATGTAGTCGGCACAGGTTCCAGCCGTAAATCAGCCACCAATTCCGTGCTGTGGTTTACCGGTGAAGACATTCCGTTTGTGCCAAACAAGCGTTTTGGCGGCGTGTGCTTGGGCAATAAAATCGCCCCAATTTTCTACAACACCATGGAAGACTCAGGCGCTTTGCCGATTGAGTTGGACGTGAGCAACATGAACATGGGCGACGTGGTTGAGCTGCGCCCTTATGACGGCCAAGCCCTCAAAGATGGCACAGTGATTGCCGAGTTCAAGCTGAAAAGCGATGTGCTGTTTGACGAAGTGCGCGCCGGCGGCCGTATTCCGCTCATCATCGGCCGTGGTTTGACCTCCAAAGCGCGTGAAGCGCTGGGCCTGCCAGTGTCCACTTTGTTCCGTTTGCCGCAAAATCCGGTTGACACCAAAAAAGGCTTCACACTGGCGCAAAAAATGGTCGGCCGTGCTTGCGGTTTACCCGTGGTCAACGGCAATCAGCAAGGGGTTCGTCCAGGCATGTATTGCGAACCAAAAATGACCAGCGTCGGTTCACAAGACACCACCGGCCCGATGACCCGTGACGAGCTGAAAGACCTGGCTTGCCTGGGCTTCAGCGCCGATCTGGTGATGCAGTCTTTCTGCCACACAGCCGCCTATCCCAAACCCGTCGACGTGAAAATGCACCACGAGTTGCCAGAGTTCATGACCGATCGCGGTGGCATTCCCCTGCGTCCGGGTGACGGCATCATCCACAGCTGGTTGAACCGCATGCTGTTGCCTGACACCGTCGGCACTGGCGGCGACAGCCACACCCGTTTTCCTATCGGCATCAGCTTCCCTGCGGGTTCTGGCTTGGTCGCGTTTGGTGCAGCTACGGGCGTGATGCCACTCGACATGCCCGAGAGCGTGTTGGTGCGCTTCAAAGGCAGCATGCAGCCCGGCGTGACGCTGCGCGATTTGGTCAATGCCATTCCGTTGTATGCGATCAAAGCGGGTTTGTTGACGGTGGCCAAGCAAGGCAAGATCAACATTTTCTCGGGTCGTATTTTGGAAATCGAAGGCCTGCCAGACCTCAAAGTTGAACAGGCGTTTGAATTGTCTGACGCGTCTGCCGAGCGTTCTGCCGGTGGTTGCACCGTGCATTTGAACAAAGAACCCATCATCGAGTACATCACCAGCAACATCACCATGTTGAAGTGGATGATTGCAACCGGTTACAGCGATGTCCGCACCATCAACCGCCGCATCGCCGCGATGGAGGCCTGGTTGGCCAAGCCTGACTTGTTGAAAGGCGATGCAGACGCCGAATACGCCGCCGTGATCGAGATTGATTTGGCTGACATCCATGAGCCTATCGTCGCCTGCCCGAACGACCCGGATGATGTGAAAACATTGGCTGAGGTAGCAGGTAGCAAGATTGATGAAGTGTTTATTGGCAGCTGCATGACCAATATCGGTCACTTTCGTGCAGCGTCCAAACTGCTTGAAAACAAACGTGACATTCCGGTCAAGCTGTGGGTGGCACCACCGACCAAAATGGATGCCCATCAGTTGAGCGAAGAAGGCCATTACGGTGTGCTGGGTAGTGCTGGCGCACGCATGGAAATGCCGGGCTGCAGCTTGTGCATGGGTAACCAAGCGCAGGTGAAAGAGGGCGCAACTGTGTTCTCCACATCGACACGTAACTTCCCGAACCGTTTGGGTAAAAACAGCAATGTTTACCTCGGCTCCGCTGAGCTGGCTGCGATTTGCTCGAAGCTAGGTCGTATCCCCACCAAGGCAGAGTACATGGCCGACATGGGTGTATTGACTGCCGCCAGCGACAAAATTTACCAGTACATGAATTTTGACAAAATGCCCGACTTCACCGATGTGACTGAAGCCGCGGAGAAGGCGGCTGAAAAAGCCGCAGCAAACGCATAAATCAGCGCTGAACAGCAAAAAGCCATGCAAGCTGCCTTGCATGGCTTTTTTAGGCCTAAATATGACTCTAGTCGTTGTATTTATTCCCTAAAATGCTATTGATTTAATAGCATTTTAGGTGACTATCAATGATTGTCACGCGGCACTTGTGAGCCGCGTTTGCCGACTAAAAAGTCTAAATCAACGCCTTCATCGGCCTGCAGCACGTGGTCGATATATAGCTTCCAATAGCCAGAATCCATGGGTGGCTTAGGCGGTGTCCACACAGCCAAGCGGCGCGCTAATTCTTCATCGCTGATGTGCAAATGCAGTTTGCGCTCTGGCACGTTCAGTTCAATCAAATCCCCGTTTTGCACCACGGCCAACGGGCCACCGGCGGCCGCTTCAGGTGCGGCATGCAAAACCACTGTTCCGTAGGCCGTGCCGCTCATACGTGCGTCGCTGATACGCACCATGTCGGTGATGCCTTTGCGCAAAATTTTGGGGGGCAACGGCATGTTCCCCACCTCAGCCATGCCTGGGTAGCCCTTTGGGCCGCAGTTTTTAAGCACCATGATGCAGGTTTCGTCGATGTCCAAATCTTCATCGTCGATTCGCTTGTGGAAGTCTTCGATATTCTCAAACACCACGGCACGACCCTTATGCACCAGTAATGACGGGGTTGCCGCACTCGGTTTGATCACCGCGCCGCGTGGCGATAAATTGCCCTTCAAAATGGCGATGCCCGCTTTTTCTTTGAAAGGGGTTGCCAAAGGCGTAATCACATCGGTGTTGTAGTTTTCAGCGCCAGCAATGTTTTGCGCAACCGTTTGTCCAGTAACAGTGACGATGTCTTGGTGTAGCAGGTGCAAAATTTCTTTCATCACCGCTGGCAAACCGCCCGCGTAGCAAAAATCTTCCATCAGGTATTTGCCTGAAGGTTGCAGGTTGACCAGGCAGGACAAATCGCTGGCCAGACGGTCAAAATCTTCAATCGCCAACTCTACGCCAATACGTCGTGCCATGGCCACCAAATGAATCACCGCATTGGTCGATCCACCAATCGCAGCCAGTGTGACGATGGCATTTTCAAAAGCTTTGCGTGTCATCACCTTAGACAGCTTCATGTCTTCGTGCACCATTTCCACAGCGCGTCTGCCAGCCATGCGTGCCAATACGTTGCGGCGTCCATCTACTGCTGGGTACGCAGCGTTACCTGGCAGGCCAATGCCCAGGGCTTCCACCATGCTGGCCATCGTCGAAGCTGTACCCATCGTCATGCACGAGCCGTGGCTGCGGTGCATGCAGCTTTCGGCTTCAAAAAAGTCTTCCAACTTCAATGTGCCTGCGCGGACTTGCTCACTCATACTCCACACGCCCGTACCCGAGCCCAATTCTTGACCTCGCCATTTCCCGCTGAGCATAGGGCCGCCACTGACACCGATGGTCGGCAAGTCAACGCTGGCCGCACCCATCACCAGCGAAGGCGTGGTTTTGTCGCACCCCATGAGCAATACGACGCCATCAATCGGGTTGCCGCGAATGCTTTCTTCAACGTCCATACTTGCCAAGTTGCGGTACAACATAGCGGTAGGGCGCAACAATGTTTCGCCTAATGACATCACAGGGAACTCAAGCGGAAATCCACCGGCTTCATAAACGCCGATTTTGACCTGCTCGGCCAAGGTGCGGAAGTGAGAATTACAAGGTGTGAGTTCACTGAAGGTGTTGCAAATGCCAATCACAGGGCGACCATCAAACTGGTCATGCGGCACGCCTTTGCCTTTGACCCAGCTGCGGTAGGCAAAGCCATCGCGGTCTTGACGACCAAACCACTGTTGGCTGCGAAGTTCATGGGCAGGTTTTTTGGGTTTTGAACTCATATTTGATGTGAATTTAGGTGGATAAGGGCGATGTTTCGGGTATTCCCTGATATTGGAATCATCTTATGGTAATACGATAGAGCTAAGTTTGTAAATAACAACTTTTTGTTAGAGCAAGTTTTTTAAAACAAGATGAGCATGAATTTGAAATGTCTAAGCCTGAAATACTATCTGTAGCCAAGTTGTGGCCACCTTACCTACAAGAGTTGCAGCAAACGTATGTCGTACACGATAGAACACATGAGCTTGAGCCAACTGCATTCGCGCAGATCGCGCCACGCATTCGCGCCATTGCTGGCGGTGGTGAATCTCAGGTAACACGTGCCTTGATGGGTCAGTTACCTGCTTTAGAGATGATTTCCGTCTTTGGTGTTGGTTACGATCGCTATGACGTCGCTGCCGCGCGTGAACGCAGCATTCCAGTCACCAATACGCCTGATGTGCTGACTGACGATGTCGCAGACATGGGTATTGCCTTGATGCTGGCACTTTCGCGCAGTATTCCGCAAGCAGATCAATATGTGCGTGATGGCAAATGGATGGGTGGACCTATGCCGCTCGCACGTAAAGTGAGTGGAGCGCGTTTAGGTATTGTCGGTTTAGGTCGTATTGGCAGCGCCATTGCGCGCCGAGCTGCGGGTTTTGACATGAGCATTGCATACACATCCAGAAATAAAGTGGTGGACAGTCCTTACACCTATTACCCTACGCCAGCCGCACTGGCTGCTGAGGTCGATTTTTTGATGGTCATCACACCCGGCGGTGCGGGCACCAAGGGCTTGATCAATGCCGAAGTTTTAACTGCTTTGGGCGCAAAAGGTTATTTGATCAATGTGGCGCGCGGCTCGGTGGTTGACGAATCCGCGCTGATAACTGCATTGCAGAATAATGTGATTGCAGGTGCTGCATTAGATGTGTTTGAAAACGAACCCCATGTCCCAGCCGCCTTGTGCGCTATGAGCAATGTTGTGCTCGCGCCGCATGTGGCAAGCGCAACCTGGCAAACGCGTCGTGCTATGGCTGATTTGGCATTTGGAAATTTGCAGGCGCATTTTGCGGGTAAGCCGTTGTTGACGCCAGTTCCCTGAAATAAGCTCAAAACATGATTAAAAACGTACATGGCAATACAGTGGACTTCCTTGGCGAAGCCATTGTTGCTGGGCGTTATACAGAGGGTGGTGCTATTCCACCAGAACCCGTATTATGCGAAGAATTAGGGATCAGCCGCACCGTGGTGCGCGAAGCCATCAAGTCGTTGGTCGCCAAAGGCTTGATTCACACGGGACCTAAAGTTGGCACGCGTGTGTTGTCTGCAGATCAATGGAATTGGTTTGATGCTGATGTCATTGCTTGGCAATCGAAGGCAGGTTTGACGGTGGAATTCATCCGTGATTTGCAAGATCTACGCCGCGTGGTTGAGCCCGCTGCAGTTCGCTTCGCTGCCATGCGAGCGACGTCAGAAGACATTGCGCGCATTGAAGCGGCCTATGCCGGTATGAAGCAGGCCGTTTACGAAGGTGGCGACTACATCACTTTTGATTTACGTTTTCATCAAGGCTTGCTCGCTGCATCACACAACCGCATGTTGGTTCAAATGAGCAAGGCATTAAGTGCCTTATTGCGAACCAGCTTTGAGTTATCAACGGCCAAAAAAGATGGGCCACTCAGTTCTTTGCCTCTGCACCGCGCGGTTCTAGATGCCGTTATTGCTCAGAATCCAACGCAAGCTGAGCGTGCGATCGGTATGCTGATTGACAGTGCACATACTGATATTGAAGAAATCTTGACTTCTCGCAGACGTTTGCCGCGCGTGAATAAGCCGGCGTCAGAATTGCGAGCAGCTTGATATTTTTATAGATATAGGATTAAATTTTAGGATTTAATTTTTCGATCCCGTAAGTAAGTTTGTAAAACCACGAAGGAGACTGTCAGATGAAATTTAAACTTATCGCAACAGCAGCTTGCATGACCACGGCGATGCTCGTTGGTGGCCATGCCGCTGCACAAGAAAAACTCACCGTCTGGTGGGCCAAAGGCTATTACAAGGCTGAAGATGATGCGCTGTTTGCCGCCATCAAAAAGTTCGAAGCCAAGACAAAAGTCAAGGTCGAGCTATCTCAATATGCACCGCAAGAAGCTATTCCAAAATCTGTTGCGGCTATGGATGCTAAAAATCCGCCAGACGTCGCCTATGCGGACGTCTATGACTTCCAAGTCGCAGGCAAATGGGCGTTTGATGGCAAGTTGGAAGATCTCAGCAGCGTGATTGACCCCATCCGTAACAAATTTGCGCCGAATACTGCCGAAACAGCATTCTTGTACAACGATGTTGACAAAAAACGGGCTTACTACGCTTTCCCGATGAAGCAACAAACCATGCACATCCAGTATTGGTCCGATATGCTGACTGATGCTGGCTTTAAAGAAAGTGATATTCCAACGACATGGAAAGAGTACTGGTCATTCTGGTGCGACAAGGTTCAGCCAGCGCATCGCCAAAAATCAGGCAATCGCACTTTCGGTATAGGTCAACCTATGGGCGTGGATTCAAGTGATTCTTATTTCTCATTCTTGACGTTTATGGATGCGTATAACGTGAAATTGGTCAGCGACAGTGGTAAGGTGTTGGTCGATGACCCCGCAGTGCGAACGGGCTTGATTTCAGCATTAACTGATTACACCAGTATCTATGTCAAAGGCTGCACACCACCGTCTTCCACCAATTGGAAAGACCCGGACAACAACGTTGCATTCCATAACAAAACGACTGTTTTAACGCACAACGCTACTATTTCGATTGCTGCCAAGTGGTTGGATGATTCGAAAAACGAAACTTTAACACCTGAGCAACGCGCGACTGCTGGTAAAAACTACAACGAATTAATTCGTACCGCTGGCTTCCCTAGCAAGCCTGATGGCTCTAAATTTAAATACCGTGCAGCTGTAAAAGTAGGCGTTGTGTTTAAAGATGCTAAAAACATCAAGCGCGCTAAAGAGTTTGCTGCATTCATGATGGCTGATGAGAATCTGGGGCCTTATGTTGAAGGCTCGCTGGGCCGTTGGTATCCCGTGATGAAATCTGGCCAAGCGAGCCCATTTTGGAAAGCTGATAAGCACCGTTTAGCTGTCCATAACCAATTCCAAGATGGCACAGTCAATTTTGAGCTGACCAAAAACTACAAGTTCACGATCTTAAACAACGAGAACGTTTGGGCAAAAGCAATGAATCGTGTTGTTAGTGAGAAATGGCCTGTTGATAAAGCCGTGGATGAAATGATTGCACGTATCAAAGTTGTAGCAAATTAAACAATTTTGAATCTTTACTGATAGTTATTTAGAAAAAGTGGCTGACCAGCATGGGTTGGCAGTCACAAACTATTTTTTTGACATGACCACACTGATACATGCCACTGGACTGCTGACTAGAGAACCGATCAAAAAAGGTCTGAGTTCATGGGAATTTTGGGGCAGAATTTTGCTCATTCCCTATGCCTTGTTATTTTTGATTTTTGTTTTATACCCTGTCGGCTACGGCTTGTGGCTTGCGAGTAACCCCAGTAGTTACGTCAAGCTTTTTGACGATCCCATTTTTTATCGCACAGTTGTAAACACTGTCATTTTTCTCGTTATTGGCATCAATTTAAAAATGCTTTTGGCGTTGTTCTTATCTGGCTTTTTCGTCCATAACCGTACCTGGATCAAATGGCTTTCTTTGATTTTCATTTTGCCTTGGGCAGTTCCTTCCATCCCCACCATCTTGTCTATGCGGTTCATGTTGAACCCAGAGTGGGGCGTGATTAATACTTTGATTTTTAAACTCACGGGCACAGACGGTCCAAACTGGTTGAACGATCCGACTTTGGCTTTGTCTTTATCCATCTTGGCGCATATCTGGAAGTCACTGCCATTTTGGACGCTGATTTTGGTGGCTGCACGGCTGGCGATTCCGACCGAACAATACGAGGCGGCTTCCGTCGATGGCGCGACTAACTGGCAAAAATTTAAGTACATCTCTTGGCCATCGCTGAAAACGGTTTACCTCACATCTACCTTGCTTTCAACGATTTGGTCGCTTGGCGATTTCAACAGTGTTTACCTGTTAACAGGTGGTGGCCCGGCAGATTTAACGCATGTCTTGGCAACGCTTGGTATTCGCTACTTACGCCTTGATCAAATTGATTTGGCGATGGCGTCGATTGTGGTTGCCTTGCCTATGATGCTGCCATTGGTGTATTTCATGATGAAGCGTTTGTCTAAATAAGTGCATGAATTAGGACAATAAGAGAAGAACAATGAAGCCCATTTCTTTAAAACAAGTCACAACTGAAGCCAAGCTGTTGCTCATCGGTATTCCAGTTTTCCTGTGGACCATGATTCCTGTCTACCATATGATTTTGTTTGCCATTTCTCCGCGAGATAAGGCAACGTCTGGACAGTTATTTCCTAAAAATCCAACGCTGGATAATTTCGGCGTTGTGTTTGAGCAAAAACATATTTATTTGACGCACTTTTGGCAGCAGCTTGGGAATTCGTTTGTGATTGCATTTTCAGTTGCTGCGATTACATTATTTATTGCGACGACAGCCGCATTTGCCATCAGTCGGCTCAAAGTGCGAGGCGGTCGCACGGTGATGAATTTGGCTTTGTGCACCTACTTCATTCCAGCAGCTTTTTTGGCGGTGCCTATGTATAAAACCATGAGCACCTATGGTTTACTAAACAACCATTGGTCTTTGATTTTGGCAATGGTCACCATCGCATCCCCTTACTGTATTTGGGTGCTGAAGCAGGCGTCGGACAAATTGCCGTATGAGTTGGATGAGGCCGCAAAAATGGATGGTGCAACTGCCATGCAATTGTTCCGTCTGGTTTATTTGCCTTTGATGGTGCCATCCTTGGTTGCGGTTGGTACGTATTCTTTGTTATTGGCTTGGAACGAGTATTTATACGCATTCTTGTTGCTGTCAAAAGAAGACACGCTGACCTTAGGGGTCGCACTGGGTAATTTCTTAGGGGCAGATGACTCGCCGTGGGAGCTTTTGATGGCTACTGGCTTGCTCTACGCGCTTCCCCCAGCTGCGATTTACTACACCTTTAAGCGCTATATGGTTTCTGGTTTAACCGCTGGCGCCGTAAAAAGCTAAGTTTTAAAAGCTAAGTGATTTTTTACACATCGATTTTCTAAATATTTAAATTTAAAACTGATTGAAGACAAATTATGGCATCCGTATCCTTTCGAAATATTGAAAAATCATTCGGCAAAACCAAGATCATTCGCGGTATCAGTTTTGATATTCAAGACGGTGAGTTTGTTGTCCTAGTTGGTCCTTCAGGTTGTGGAAAATCAACTTTGCTGCGCATGTTGGCCGGCTTAGAGGAGATTAGTGGTGGTGATATTGCCGTGGATGACAAGATTGTTAACGACCTTGAATCCAAAGACCGTGACATCGCCATGGTGTTTCAAAGCTATGCGCTGTACCCACACATGACCGTGCGGGATAACATGGCGTTTAGTTTGAAGTTGCGCAAAGCCGATGCTGCGATTACGAATGAGCGCGTTGATAAAGCGGCCAAAATTCTGAATTTGGATGTGCTTCTGGATCGTTTTCCCCGTGAACTTTCAGGCGGTCAACGTCAACGTGTCGCCATGGGGCGGGCTATTGTGCGCGACCCTAAAGTCTTCTTGTTTGATGAGCCCCTGTCAAACTTGGATGCGAAACTGCGGGTTTCCATGCGAGCTGAAATCAAAGCATTGCATCAGCGCCTGAAAACAACCACAGTTTACGTGACGCACGATCAAATTGAGGCCATGACTTTGGCTGACCGTATCGTGGTGATGCATGACGGCATCATTGAACAAATCGGCACACCATTGGAGTTGTTTGATCGTCCAGGCAATTTATTTGTTGCACAATTTATCGGTTCACCTTCCATGAATGTGTTTGAAGGAAAATTGCGTACCGTTGATGGTAGATCAGTCGTTGAAGCTTTGGGTGTGAATTGGCCTGTAGAGCGTGTGAGCCAAGGCAGCGACGGACAAGCCGTTAGCTACGGTATTCGCCCAGGTGATATCAGCATCAAAGATTCTGGTCAAGGTATTTCAGCCAAAGTGATCGTGGTAGAACCTACCGGAGCGGAAACCGAGCTGTTATTAGAGGTGGATGGCACACAAATTGTCACCGTCATGCATGGCCGCACAGATGCCAAGCCTGACGATATAGTGCAACTGCATATCGATGCGAATAAAGCGCATATTTTTGAAGCGCAAACAGGCAAACGCTTGGATTGATTCTTACGATTGATTTGGTTGAATACTGATGAAAAATCAATTTAGTCTAGAAGGGCACCTAGCCCTGATCACTGGCTCATCCGCGGGTATTGGGTTTGCACTTGCGCGGGGATTGGCACAAGCTGGCGCCACCGTTGTGTTAAATGCACGCAATGAACATAAACTGCTCGCAGCCGCCGACCAGCTTCGCAGCGAAGGTTTTAACATTCACTCTCGTTGTTTCGATGTGACGCAAGAGCAAGAAGTACATACCGCCGTGCACGACATTGAAAAACACATAGGCGCGATTGATATTTTGATCAACAATGCCGGCATGCAGCGCCGTGCGCCCTTGGAAGAGTTCAAAACCAGTGACTGGCATGAGCTGATGCGTACCAATGTGGACAGCGTGTTTTTGGTGGGACAAGCCGTTGCCAAAGCCATGATTCCCCGCAAACGCGGCAAAATCATCAATATTTGCTCGGTTCAAAGCGAGTTGGGTAGACCCAATATTGCCCCCTACACCGCCAGCAAAGGCGCTGTCAAAATGCTGACCAAGGGCATGGCGATTGACTGGGGGCCACACGGCATCAACGTGAATGGTATTGGTCCAGGTTATTTTAAAACCGAATTGAACGAGAAATTAGTCAATGATCCGCAATTCAGCGATTGGCTCATCAAGCGCACGCCTAACAGACGCTGGGGCAATGTCGAAGAGTTGACGGGCGCGGCCGTTTTCCTTGCCAGTGATGCATCAAGTTTTGTCAACGGGCATATTTTGTACGTTGATGGTGGCGTCACATCTACGCTGTAGAAATGACTTCACGACTTTTGGCAACTTTGTAATTTGTAGTTTTGATTTAGGTTGGAGATTTCTATGCGCGCACTTGTTTGCCACGCCCCCAAAGATTTACGTCTTGAAGAACAACCGCCCGAAGTCTTAGGCGCACAGCAATTGCGCATTCGCGTTGCTTTTGGCGGCATTTGTGGCTCGGATTTACATTATTTTCAGCACGGCGGCTTTGGCGCTGTGCGCCTGAAAGAACCGATGGCCTTGGGGCACGAAGTATCAGGTCGGATTGATGAGATTGGCTCAGGTTTAATTTGTTCTGGTGGTGACGGCTTCAAACTGGGTCAACGCATCGCCATTTCACCTTCTCGCCCATGCGGTATTTGCCAATATTGCCAAAAAGGGCAGCACAACCACTGCTTAAACATGCGGTTTTACGGCAGCGCCATGCCGTTTCCGCACATTCAAGGCGCATTTCGTGAATCGCTCATCATCGACGCCAGCCAAGCGCATGCTGTGGCGGATGATTTGCCGCTGTCGCAAGCGGCGCTGGCTGAGCCCTTGTCCGTCGGCTTGCACGCTATCAGCCGCGCTGGGTCTGTGTTTGGCAAGCGGGTGCTGGTCACTGGCTGCGGCCCCATTGGCGCTTTGCTGATTGCGGCGCTGCGCCGTGCGGGTGCGGCACACATCGTAGCGGTAGATTTGGCCGATTTGCCGCTGGCCTGCGCCTTGAAAATGGGCGCAAACGAGGTGGTCAATCTGGCGAATGAACCCGATGGATTAGAGAAATTCGCAGCAAATAAAGGCAGCTTTGATGTCATGTTTGAAGCCTCTGGCAGCGACAAAGCCTTACGCGCAGGACTGGCCGTTGTGATGCCACGCGGTGTGATTGTCAGTATTGGCTTGGGTGGTGATGCGCAAATACCGCTGAATATGCTGGTGGCTAAGGAGATTGAGCTGCGCGGTACCTTCCGCTTTCACCCTGAATTTGCCGTGGCGGTGGCCTTTTTGAACCAGGGCTTGATTGACGGTAAACCCGTCATCTCCGATATCATCGCTTTTGACCAATCTGAAGACGCCTTCATGCTTGCCTGCGATAAAAGCAAATCCATGAAAGTGCAAATCGCTTTCGACAAAGAACTCTCTTTTTAATATGTATTTACTACTATTTCGATAGCAAATTAGGCAATATATACGCTGATTAGGTGCCAATTTAGGCACTCTATTTCGCAATTAATACCAAACTAACATGCCAACACCAAACTCAACATTTCTTCAAGTCATCCTCTTCACTGACACCGATGGCCGCGCCAAATTCCGCGAAGAGGCTTTGCCACTGCCAGAGGGAAATCCGCAGGCCATGTTGTCAACTTTGCAACCGTCTGGTGGTTTTCAGGTGCGCCACAGCCCGTTAGGGTTTCGCAGTCAATTTCACTGCACCATCACGCCACAATGGGTGTTTATATTGGGCGGAACCATGGAAATCTTGCTGCAAGACGGCAGTTCGCGCGTTTTTCAGCCCGGTGATTCGTTTTATTCAGACGATACTGTGCCTGCAGGTGTAACGTTTGACGCCACCATCCACGGTCACTGGAGCCGCCAGATTGGTGATAAACCGCTGGTGACGTTCTTCGTCCGAACTTGACTCGAACCTGAATTGACGGTCTAGCAGCCGATAACTGCGATAATGGAGGGTTAGCGCATTGAACTGCGCTTCTTTTCGTTAATTTACGCCTATTTTAGGCACACAGAATCCAAAATGGCTCAATACGTATACACCATGAACAAGGTCGGCAAAATCGTGCCGCCCAAGCGTCAAATTCTCAAAGACATCTCGCTCAGCTTCTTCCCGGGCGCCAAAATTGGCGTGCTCGGCACCAACGGTTCCGGTAAATCCACCCTGCTCAAAATCATGGCCGGTTTGGACAAAGACATTGAGGGTGAAGCCACCGCCATGCCGGGTTTGCAAATCGGCTATCTGCCGCAAGAGCCGCAGCTCAACAACGAACACACTGTGCGTGAAAGCGTGGAAGCGGGCATGGGTGAGCTCTTCAAAGCCAAAGCGCGTCTGGAAGAGGTGTACATCGCCTACGGTGAAGAAGATGCCGATTTTGACGCGCTGGCTGCCGAGCAAGCGCATCTGGAAGCCATCATCGCCACCGCCGGCACGGACAGCGAACACCAGCTTGAGATCGCCGCCGATGCGCTGCGCTTGCCGCCCTGGGATGCAAAAATCGGCGTGCTGTCTGGTGGTGAAAAGCGCCGCGTTGCGCTGTGCAGTCTGCTGCTGTCCAAGCCTGAAATGCTGCTGCTCGACGAGCCGACCAACCATTTGGACGCGGAATCTGTCGATTGGCTGGAGCAATTTTTGCAGCGCTACTCGGGTACCGTGGTCGCCATCACCCATGACCGCTACTTCCTGGACAACGCGGCCGAATGGATTTTGGAGATGGACCGCGGCAGCGGCATCCCATGGAAAGGCAATTACAGCAGCTGGCTAGAGCAAAAAGGCGAGCGTTTGGCGCAAGAGCAAAAAGGCGAAGAAGCCCGTGCCAAAGCCTTGAAGAAAGAGCTGGAATGGTCACGCCAAAACCCCAAAGCACGCCAAGCCAAGAGCAAATCGCGTCTGGCTCGTTTTGAAGAGTTGTCCGACTTTGAATACCAAGCCCGCAACGAAACGCAAGAGATTTTCATCCCTGTGGCCGAACGTTTGGGTAATGAAGTCATCGAGTTCGTCAACGTCACCAAGTCCTTTGGCGACCGCGTGCTGATTGACAACCTGAGCTTCAAAATCCCCGCTGGTGCGATTGTCGGCATCATCGGTCCCAACGGTGCGGGTAAATCTACGCTTTTCAAACTCATCGCCGGCAAAGAGCTGCCAGACAGCGGTGAAGTCAAAATCGGTAAAACCGTGCACATGGCCTTTGTGGACCAGCACCGTGACGACTTGGAGAACGCCAAAACCGTCTGGGAAGACGTGTCCGGCGGGCTCGACATTTTGACCGTCGGCAAGTTCCAGATGCCAAGCCGTGCCTACTGCGGCCGCTTCAACTTCAACGGCGCAGACCAGCAAAAACGCGTCGGCACCCTGTCCGGCGGAGAGCGCGGTCGTTTGCACCTCGCCAAAACCCTGATTGCAGGCGGCAACGTCTTGATGCTCGATGAGCCATCCAACGACTTGGACGTGGAAACCCTGCGCGCTTTGGAAGACGCGCTCTTGGAATTCGCCGGCTCCGTGATGGTCATCAGCCACGACCGCTGGTTCCTAGACCGTATCGCCACCCACATCTTGGCCTGCGAAGGCGACAGCCAATGGGTCTACTACAACGGCAACTACCAAGAGTACGAAGCCGACAAAAAGCGCCGTTTGGGCGAAGAGGGCGCGAAGCCGAAGCGCATGCGCTTTAAGGCGCTGCACTAAGTATTTCTGTCATCGACGTCGTGACGCAATCATTCAGGACGTATCAATCGCAACCCAGCGGCCAGACTGGGAGTTGTTGGTGTTAGCCTGGTTGGGCGCAAAAAAATATACGCTAAATAGCCTCTAGCGGGCGTATTTATTGCCTAAGATGCTATTATATTTGTAGTAAATTTTTATGGATTTACTTCGCTAATTCGATGGTCATTACCGTATATGCACCGTTGACTTTGTCTGCGGTAAATTTAACTTTATCGCCAGCTTTAACTTTTTCAAGGATCGCTGTGTCTTTGACTTGAAACACCATGGTCATGCCCGGCATGTCGAGGTTTTTAATCTCGCCGTGTTTGAGTGTGACTTTTTTGTTTTCAAGATCGATTTTTCGAATTTCGGCATCTGTCATCGGTAAAGAAGTTGCAGCTGCAGCAGAAGATACTGCTGGCGCAGCAGCATGAGAGGCGGCATAGCTAAAAGTTACGCTGCTTAACAAAGTTGCAGCAATAACGAGAGATTTGATGTTTTTCATGGTATTTCCTTCGAGTTTAAAAAGTAAAAGTAAAAATTAAGATGGATTGAACGAAAACAGTCGTTAAGTCTTGACTGGCGGAATAGCCGCATAAGATTTAAAAACTCGTGAACTTCCGTCGTTTAAGACTAAGAGTACGTCGTAGGCCTGTCGGACTCCCGCGTTAGTGCCAATTCCTTCCATACCGGGCGAGCCAAGCGGCATGCTGGGTACAGCCAGACCACGGGCTTTTGGTTTGTCCTGCAACAGTTTGCGAATATCTTCTGCAGGCACATGGCCTTCAATGACATATTCGCCTAATTTCGCCGTGTGGCAAGACCCAAACTGCTCTGGGAATCCCAACTTTTTACGGATTGCGGTTGTGTCATCCACGTCGTTTGTCACAACGTCAAAGCCGTTTTTCCGTAGATGAGCAACCCATGCCTTGCAGCAACCGCAGGTTGGGGTTTTCCAAACAGTTATCGTTTCTGCCGCAGCATAAGCGACAGAAGCTGTGCCTAGGCAAACCGCGCCCAAACCAGCGACTGCTAGGCGTAGCACCGATCTGCGCGATGCCTTGTGAATAAGGTGATGTTTCATTCGGTACTACTCCTAGATTGTCTAATCAGTTAACGTTTGGCTACGTTAACAGCGCCCTTCATACCTGCGT
>JAYWCQ010000206.1:0-5525 GCA_043780435.1 Polaromonas sp. | reverse complement strand
ATCGCTTGGCAACACTGATTTGTTGGTGATGACGGCCACACCTATTCCGCGCACGCTGGCACTGACCGCATATGGCGATATGGATGTTTCGAAACTTACCGAGAAGCCGGCTGGCCGTTTGCCGATTGATACGCGCGTGTTGCCAGTCAGCCGCTATGACGAATTGATCAGCGGATTGCATCGCAGTCTCAGCACGGGCGCGCGGGCCTATTGGGTTTGCCCCTTGGTTGAGGAGAGTGAGTTCGTCGATTCTGCGGCGGCAGAAAAGCGCTTTGAAGCTTTGGCGACGGAGTTTCCTGATCAAGTCGGCCTGATTCATGGTCGATTGAAGGGAGTGGAAAAAGATGCGGTGATGGCAAAGTTCAAGTCGGGAGCGATTTCCATTCTGGTCTCAACCACAGTGATCGAAGTTGGTGTTGATGTGCCGGAAGCTTCGATCATGATCATTGAAAACGCCGAACGGTTTGGCCTGGCGCAGCTGCACCAGCTGCGCGGCCGCGTCGGTCGCAGCCACCACCAAGCGTATGCCTACCTGATGGTGCCAGATATTGAAGGTTTGACGAAACAAGCCGGGCAAAGGCTAGAGGCGATTCAGCAGATGGAAGAGCTGGGTTCTGGCTTTTATCTGGCTATGCACGATCTGGAGATTCGCGGCACCGGCGAGGTGCTGGGTGAAAACCAGTCCGGCAACATGATGGAGATCGGTTTTCAGCTCTATAACGAGATGCTGGGCGAAGCGGTGCGCTGCCTCAAAGCGGGCATCGAGCCGGATTTGATGTCGCCCATGAATGTGACGACCGAGATCAACCTGCACGCCCCCGCGCTACTCCCAGACGACTATTGCGGTGACGTGCATTTGCGGCTTTCGTTCTACAAAAAGCTGGCCACCGCCAAAACGACCGACCAGATCGACAGCCTGCTGGAAGAAATCGTAGACCGCTTCGGCAAACTGCCGCCGCAGGCGCAGACGCTGCTGGACGTGCACCGCCTGCGCGTCATGGCCAAGGGATACGGTGTGATCAAGGTCGATGCCGCGCCCGGCGTCATCAACATCACCTTTAAACCCAATCCGCCCATCGACCCGATGAGCATCATCCACCTCATCCAGAAAAACCGCCACATCAAACTCACCGGCAACGACAAACTGCGCATTGAGCGCAACCTACCCGAAGCCAAAGACCGCGCGCTGATGGTGCGGGATGTGTTGCGCAGCTTGGGGCAGCCGAAGGTGGACATGGCAAAGCCTGAAAAAGCGGCTGTTTTGCGATAAAACACCACGAACACCTTAAAATACCCTATAAATAAGCATCTAGCCGGCGTATTTATTGCCTGATCTGCTATTAAAATTATAGTAATTATTTATCAAATGACATCTACAAAAATCTCCCCCGACCTCGTTATTCAAGGTTTCATGCCGCCGTTGAAGCTCAGCGACTTCAAACTCATCGCGTTTGACATGGATTCGACGCTGATTAATATTGAATGTATTGACGAAATCGCCGATGCTGCGGGGCGCAAGGCGGAGGTGGCGGCTATTACTGAGGCTGCTATGCGGGGGGAGATCACGGATTTTAAGGACAGTTTGCGGCGGCGGCTGGCATTGTTAGAAGGTGTGAGTGTGGCGAGTATGAAGGCGGTTTATGCGGAACGGCTACAGATCAACCCGGGTGCGAAGGCGCTGATTGACGCTTGCAAAGCTGCGGGCATGAAGGTGCTGCTGGTGAGTGGTGGGTTCACGTTTTTTGCGGATCGGGTAAAAGAGACGTTGGGGATTGACTATGTAAAAGCCAATGTTCTGGAAGTCAAAGACGGCAAATTGACGGGCAAGCTGGTGATGCAGCCTTGGGGCGAAATTTGTGATGGTGAGGAAAAGCGCCGAACCGTGCTGGCAACCTGTGAATCGTTGGGCATCACTCCGAAACAAGCGATTGCCATGGGTGATGGTGCAAACGATTTGCCAATGATGAAGCTGTGCGAAGAGGCCGGTGGCCTGTCTGTGGCCTACCACGCTAAACCTAAAGTACGCACTGAAGCGATGGTCTCTATTAACAGCGGTGGATTGGACAGGCTTTTACTTGTCTTTGGTCAATAAAAAATAAATCAATTTCTAATTTGAGCCATCATTCGCTGTTCTTTCAGTGAGGACTAAGCTTCAAAAATACAATTACTTTCACCAGTTTGCTCTAGCGCAACTGGTCATCGGCCAGCATAGTTACGGCGATATTAAATAACTTTAACAGAGTAATTCAATGACTATTTTTGCAAAATCTTTGTTCGTGGCAGCAACTGCGTTTGCGACTTTTACCTCACAAGCACTGACGCTCGGCGTCACCGAAGGTGTGACCTACCGAGCCACAGACGCTGAAATTGAAGCAAAATTTGCACCCATTGCCAAAACCATCAGTGTGGCCACAAAGCAACCCGTCAAAATACAAATCATCAGCTCTTACAACGGCTTGCGTGATGCTTTGAAGCAAGGTCAACTTGATGTGGCCTTCATCCATCCAGCCCATGTGTCGTTTGAAGCCATCAAAACCGGCGCCTATAAATCGGTCGCCTGGACGGCGGGCTTTACAGACTACAAAGTATCGTTTTTATGCAACGAGTCTGAGCCTATTAAAAGCTGGACAACCGTGACGGGCAAAGCCTTGGTAACGCCGGATGCAGACTCCATCACTGCCATCATGGCGCGCTCTATGCTGAGAGAGAATAATCTAAACGCAGCGACCGACGTTAAATTACAAGTCACACGTTTTCAAGATGCTGTGCCTTTTTACGTTGACAACAAATTTGCGAACTATGGCGCTACGGCTTCTGGCGCAGTCATCAAGTCATGGAAAGAAAAAGGCGGAAAAACATGCGCCCAATCGCGCGGCATGCCAATCAAGCATTGGATTGTTTCCAGCAAAATGGGTCCTGATTTGGCCGCCGGCGTGCGTGACGCTTTGCTAACCATGGACCAATCTGATCTGGGCAAAAAAGCACTATCAGCTTCTGGCTACAAAGGTTTTATCGCCAGCGATGCAGACATTGAAAAAACGCTAACCAATTGGCTTGGTCTGTAGCCTCCAAAACCCAAACCGAAAAACATCGCTTTCACGCTAATTCATAGTGCTTCTAGCGGCTATGCTGTTCCGCTTAGAATGATGCGTCAGTTATTTAAGAATAATTTTCGGGAGTCCATTTTGCCTAATCTTTTTCCAGAAGTTGACCCCAATGGGTTGCTAGAGTATTCCGTGGTGTACACCGACCGTGCGTTGAACCACATGTCGCAAAATTTTCAAGTGGTGATGCGTGACGTTTCAGCCATCTTGAAAGAAGTTTACAACGCCAAATCAGCCTTGGTTGTACCTGGCAGCGGCACCTACGGTATGGAAGCCGTGGCGCGACAATTTGCCTCCGACAAAAACGTCATGGTGCTTCGCAATGGCTGGTTTAGCTACCGCTGGACGCAAATCTTTGAAATGGGCAGCATTCCCGCCAAAGAAACGGTGCTCAAGGCACGCCGCCAAGGCACAGACAAACAATCGCCTTTTGCGCCTGCGCCGATTGAAGAAGTCGTCGCAGCCATTTTGCGTGACAAGCCTGAAGTCTTTTTTGCACCGCACGTAGAAACATCTTCTGGCATGATTTTGCCAACCGCTTATATGCGTGCGGTGGCAGATGCTGTACACAGTGTGGGCGGCATTTTTGTACTCGATTGCATTGCTTCGGGCACGATTTGGGTGGATATGGTTGCTTGCGGTGTGGACGTTGTTATCAGCGCGCCGCAAAAAGGCTGGAGCGGCTCACCCTGCTGCGCACTGATTGCCATGAGTGAATTGGCACGTACGCGAATTGATTCAACCACCAGCACCAGCTACGCTTGCGATTTGAAAAAATGGCTCAGCATCATGGAAACCTATGAAGCAGGCGGCCACGCCTACCACACCACCATGCCCACCGACGCCTTGCGCCGTGTACGCGACACCATGTTGGAAACCAAAGCTTATGGCTTTGCGAAAGTCAAAGCTGAGCAGCAAGCGCTTGGCGATGCCGTGCGCGCCATGTTGGCGAGCCATGGTATCAAGAGCGTTGCGGCGGCAGGCTTTGAAGCGCCAGGCGTGGTGGTGAGCTACACCGAAGACGCCGGCATTCAGTCCAGCAAAAAGTTCTTGGCCGTTGGACTGCAAACCGCGGCTGGCGTGCCCTTGATGTGTGATGAGGGCGCAGATTTCCAGACCTTCCGCATCGGCTTGTTTGGCCTGGACAAACTGCACAACATTGAGCGCACTGTGCAGTCACTCAACACGGCACTGTCGCAAGTGTTGGACAAGTAACTTCAGACGTCATTTGCCGTTGACGTGTCAAACCTTGATTGCTGTCAGTCAAACCTTGATTGCTGTCAGCAGCAAATAGACTTGTCCGGTTTTCTAACAAATAGGTTGTCCGCTTTTATTCTTACTGAATTGATTGTAAATTGAGAGCTAAACAGTGAAGGGCGAAGCCCGAAGCTGTTTAGCCTTCAACTTATGCGATGTGTTATTTTCCACTCATGCTGCCAGCCTGAGCACCTCCTGACTTGCAGTTGCAATGCCCAAGGCATCATAAGACGCTAAACGCCGTGGCCCGTGATACAACGCCAGTGTTGCATCCACATACCGATGCACTTTGACCTTGGCGCGTACATAGTGATACTTAAACTCATCGGCTGGAATTTGTAAGCTTTTGCCCTCGAAGCTCACGCAATTGTCATTGCCCACCTGACGCTCATGATGTTCACACAGCACATCGGGCAAGCTGCCACTGATAAATGGTACATATGCCGTGCCTGGCAAAGTACTTGCTACGGCAAACTCTTGGTTATGAGCCGCTCGGTAGCTTTGTTCCAAATACGCATTGGCACTGTCCATGTCTGTGATACCCGCTTTGGCCAGTTCCTGCGGCAGTCTGCCTTGGTGGGTTTGAAACGCCCGCTCGCCTCTGCCTCTGGCTTGCGGGGAGTAAGCGGCAATATGCTCAATGCCCAGTTGATGCAAGGCTCGGCCCACTTGGGTGTGGTTTTGTTTGTCAACTTTGCCGCCCGCCACGGGCGTGGAGAAGTAATGACTGCCCCTGTCGGTGTACAAACTGGCAAATAGCCCGTAGCGGGCTATGGTTTGTCCCAAGCCATGCAGGCTGGACAGTGTGCCTTCCTGTGAGCAAAAGAACATGCTGGTGTGCTCGCCTGTGGCATCGTCCATGGTGACCACCAAGTCCCAGACTTCGTCTGGTATCCAGCGGTGGGTGCTGGCATCTTGGTGAAGCATCATGCCGGGCAAGGGGGCGCGTTCGCGTTTGATGCGGTGTTTACCCGTTTGTTTGGCGGCTTTGACCGCACCTGCCTCTTGTAAGACGGTTTTGAGCCAGCTGTAGCTTCTAGCATCGCAGCCCTGCATACCCAGTGATTGTTGTTTGTATTTGCTGTGAAAGTGCGCCACGCTCCAGCCTGCAAAGCCGCTTTTGTACAGGTGTACGACGTGCTCAACCTCGGCGCTGCTGGCACG
>JAYWCQ010000205.1:0-4317 GCA_043780435.1 Polaromonas sp. | reverse complement strand
GAAGGCAAAGTGCCGGCCGGCGTGGGTGGCAAAGACATCGTACTGGCCATCATTGGCAAAATCGGCACGGCAGGCGGCACCGGCTACACCATTGAATTTTCGGGCTCCGCCATCCGGGCGTTGAGCATGGAAGGCCGCATGACGGTGTGCAACATGGCGATTGAAGCCGGCGCACGTGCGGGTTTGGTTGCGGTGGACGACAAAACCATCGCCTACCTGCAAGGCCGCCCCCTCGCCCCTGGATTCGATGCACAAAGCGGCCGCTTTGTGGGTGGCGCCGAATGGGACCAGGCCGTCGCCTACTGGAAAGGTCTGCAATCCGACGCCGGCGCGCATTTTGACGCCGTGGTCGAGCTGGACGCGGCCCAGATCATCCCGCAAGTCACTTGGGGCACCTCGCCCGAGATGGTGTTTGGCATCGACGGCTTCACGCCTGATCCTGACAAAGAAAAAGACGCCAACAAACGCGATGCGATAGAGCGAGCGCTGACTTACATGGGTTTACCACCGGGCAAAGCGCTGAACGACATCTACGTGGACAAGGTCTTCATCGGCTCCTGCACCAACAGCCGCATTGAAGACATGCGCGAAGCGGCAGCGATGGTGAAACAACTCGGCCAAAAAGTCGCGAAAACCGTGAAGTTAGCCTTGGTCGTTCCCGGCTCAGGTCTCGTCAAAGACCAAGCCGAGCGCGAAGGTCTGCACCACATCTTCATCGCTGCGGGCTTTGAATGGCGCGAACCCGGCTGCTCCATGTGTCTGGCCATGAACGCCGACAAGCTGGAGCCGGGCGAACGCTGCGCCTCCACCAGCAACCGCAATTTCGAAGGCCGACAAGGTGCGGGTGGTCGCACCCACCTGGTCAGCCCTGCCATGGCTGCTGCGGCGGCTGTGCATGGGCATTTTGTCGATATCCGCCGTTTTGTTTGATCAAGCTCTGAAGGAGAACACCATGAACAAGTTTTCAACCTTGATTGTTGCCATCGCTTTGCTGGCGATTGCAGGCTGCAACACCATCAGAGGCGTTGGCCAAGACATTCAAAAAGCGGGCTCGGTGATTGAAGGCGCTGGCAAAAAATAATATAAATAATTATAAAAATCAACAACTTAGCCACCTATTTATGCAAAAATTCACCGTACACAAAGGCTTGGTCGCCCCGATGGATCGAGAAAACGTCGATACCGACGCCATCATCCCCAAGCAGTTCCTCAAATCCATCCGTAAAACCGGTTTTGGTGAGCATTTGTTTGATGCTTGGCGCTATTTTGACGACGGCTACCCCGGTCAAGACCCGACCAGCCGCAAACCCAACCCCGATTTCGTGCTGAACCAACCGCGTTATTCGGGCGCCAGCGTTCTCATCGCTCGGAAAAACTTCGGTTGCGGCTCTTCGCGCGAGCACGCGCCGTGGGCTTTGGACCAATATGGCTTCAGAGCCATCATCGCGACCAGTTATGCCGATATTTTCTTCAACAATTGCTTCAAAAATGGCCTACTGCCCATCGTTTTGAGCGAAGCGCAAGTCGCCCAGCTGTTTAACGAGTGCGCCGCTTTCCCGACCTACAGCCTGACGGTTGATTTGGAGCGCCAAGTCGTCATCAAACCCGACGGTGTGGAATGGCCGTTTGAGGTGCAAGCCTTTCGCAAATACTGCCTGATCAACGGTTTTGACGACATTGGGCTAACCCTGCGCCACAGCGACAAAATCAAGGCGTTTGAGGCCGAGCGATTGGCTGCGAAGCCGTGGTTGGCGCATACTTTGCTCTAAAAACCCCGCTTTAGGGGCCGTTTCAGGTTGCAGCCGGCGTATTTATTACAAAAGCTGCTATTTTATTTATAGCAATTAAGAATCTTTAAAGAAGTAAATACATGAAAATCGCAATCCTCCCCGGTGACGGCATTGGTACAGAAATCGTCGCAGAAGCGGTCAAAGTCCTGAAGGTCATCGACAAAGAATTCGGCCTGAAGATGGAGATGGAATCCGCTCTGGTCGGCGGCGCGGCGTTTGAGGCACACGGCCACCCGCTGCCACCGGCCACCCTGAAGCTGGCGATGGATTCCGACGCTGTACTGTTTGGCGCGGTCGGCGACTGGAAATACGACACGCTGGATCGCCCGCTGCGCCCCGAACAGGCGATTTTGGGTCTCCGCAAAAACATGGGTTTGTTTGCCAACTTCCGTCCTGCTATTTGTTACAAAGAGCTGGTCGATGCCTCCAGCTTGAAGCCGGAGCTGGTCGCCGGACTCGACATTTTGATCATCCGCGAGCTGACGGGCGACATCTACTTCGGCCAGCCCCGTGGCCGCCGCGTCGCCACCGATGGCCACTTCCCCGGCTCGGAAGAAGCCTTCGACACCATGCGCTACAGCCGCCCAGAGATCGAGCGCATCGCCCACGTCGCCTTCCAAGCCGCCATGAAACGCGATAAACGGGTTACCAGCGTGGACAAAGCGAATGTTTTAGAGACTTTTCAGTTTTGGAAAGACGTGGTTTCTGAGGTAGGCAAGCAATACCCCGAAGTCGCTTTGGATCACATGTACGTGGACAACGCCGCCATGCAGCTGGTCAAAGCCCCCAAGAAGTTTGACGTGATCGTCACCGGCAATATGTTTGGCGACATCCTGTCGGATGCAGCGGCCATGCTGACTGGCTCCATCGGCATGTTGCCTTCCGCCAGCCTGAACGCCAGCAACCAGGGCCTGTACGAGCCCAGCCACGGCAGCGCGCCCGATATTGCTGGCAAAGGCATCGCCAACCCGCTGGCCACCATTCTGAGTGCCGCCATGATGCTGCGCTTCAGCCTGAACCAGCCCGTTGCTGCTGACCGCATTGAAGCAGCCGTTAAATCCGTGCTGGCTCAGGGTTTGCGCACTGCCGATATCTACAGCGCAGGAACCAAGCGCGTGAGTACCCTTGAGATGGGCGACGCGGTTGTCCGGTCGCTGAAGTTTTGAAATCTCGATAGTTTGAAAGATCAACATGATGACAGCGAATAATTTGACTGCGGGTGGGCGCACTCCGTTGGTCGGCCTGGTCGGCTGGCGTGGCATGGTCGGCTCAGTGCTGATTGATCGCATGCAGGCCGAGGGTGACTTTGACCTGATCGAACCCCTCTTCTTTTCGACCTCCAATGCGGGAGGCAAAGCCCCAACTTTGGCCAAGAACGAGAGCACCCTCAAAGACGCATTCGACATCGCTGCGCTCACGCGTTGCGATGCCATCATCAGCGCCCAGGGTGGTGACTACACGTCTGAGGTCTACCCCAAGCTGCGCGCTGCGGGCTGGTCTGGGCACTGGATTGATGCAGCCAGTACGCTGCGCATGGACAGTAGTGCGGTCATCATTCTGGACCCCGTCAACAGGTCGGTGATACAGAAGTCGCTCAACGACGGTGGCAACACCTGGGTGGGCGGCAATTGCACGGTGAGCTGCATGCTGATGGGCGTGGGCGCCCTTTACAAAGCGGGTCTGGTCGAGTGGATGAGCACCCAAACCTACCAGGCAGCCAGCGGCGGCGGGGCTCAGCACATGCGCGAGCTGCTGACCCAATACGGCACGCTGAACGCCGAAGTCAAATCACTCCTGGACGACCCAAAAAGCGCCATTCTGGAAATCGACCGCAAAGTCATCGCCAAACAACGCTCTCTCAGCGCTGCAGAGACGGCCAATTTTGACGTGCCCCTGGGTGGCTCACTGATTCCGTGGATTGACAAAGATCTGGGCATCGGCAAGCAGCAAGACGAATTCGGCTGGGGCACCAGCAAAGAAGAGTGGAAAGGCATGGCTGAGACCAACAAAATTCTTGGTCAGGGCGAGGGGTTTGCCGGCACCACTGCCGTTCCCGTAGACGGCTTTTGTGTGCGTGTGGGCGCCATGCGCTGCCACAGCCAGGCCCTGACATTCAAACTGAAAAAGAATGTCCCTGTGGCAGATATCGAAGCCATGATTGCGGCCGACAACGCGTGGGTCAAAGTGGTTCCCAACACTCGGGAAGCGACCATCAAAGACCTCACCCCCGTCGCCGTGACCGGCACCATGACGATTCCTGTTGGGCGCATTCGCAAGTTGGCGATGGGGTCAGATTATGTCGGCGCGTTCACTGTGGGCGACCAGCTGCTGTGGGGAGCTGCCGAACCGTTGCGACGTATGTTGCGCATTTTGTTGGCAGCCTGAACACAGCAATGTCAGCCCCCCAACGGCCTTCCAGTCCGTCTGGTGGGTCGTTGTCGTTTGACAACATACAATCTGACCGTTTGGACGGTGATTCGCCGCCATCTGAAGTTAAAAGCTTTCTCAGCTTGTCAGCGTAAGACAT